>JAILSA010000102.1 GCA_024697885.1 Eubacterium sp.
TGGCAGGGGCTTTGATTTTTGCCTATATGCTGGAACTCTTTAAAAAATATAAGATGCCACTATTATATAGAAGTATAAGTTTGGCTTTTTTTGCCCTATTTCCAATTTTTCCTATGTATGCCGTTACGGCAACAAAGGATATGCTATTCGGCCTGGTCTTTATCTGGATGGCTATGGAATTGTGGCAGGCGATAAAAGAGGGAGCATGGAGTGTAAAAAGAGGGATTTTATTTGTTGTATCAGGCTTGATTTTTTGCCTTTTGCGAAACAATGGTTTCTATATTTTGTTGGTTTTTGCCCTGGCGACGCCAATCTTTTTCCGGAAAAAGTTAAAATTAAAAACCTTTGTGCTCTGTCTCGTGCCTTTGTTTGTATATCAAATTATGATTTTGAAAATCCTATTTCCTGCCCTGGAAATTGAAAATGGAAGCAAGAGAGAGATGCTTAGTGTTCCATTCCAACAGGTGGCTAGATATGCCTATGTTTGGGGGGACAAAGGGTTGAGTCAGGAGGATGTGGATCACCTTGACAGAATCCTGCAATTCGATGGGGATATGAAGGTTTTGGCAGAAAATTATAATTCCACCTGGGCCGACCCTATTAAAGCTAGATTTAATAAAGAAGCAAGCTCACAGGACCTGAAGGTATTTATGAACACCTGGTTGAAAATGGTAAAAAAACACCCAATTACTGCTATTGAGGCCTTTTTAAAAAACAACTTCTTGTTGACATCATCCAAGGGGTGTGGCAAAATTGTCTATGTGAATCAGATAGAATCGGCTTCTCAGTCCTATAACTGGTACGGTATTACGGAGACCAAAGGAGGTAGTGGGGTCAGACAGACGTTGAGTAAGGTCTTGGAATATATGAGTAATATTCCAATCCTAGGGCTTTTCTTTTCGGCCTTGACCTACAACTTTTTGTTGGCCTTTTTTATGGTCTACTTCCTGGTCAAGAGACAATACGACAAGTTCCTTCTTGTCACCCTGTTCGCTCTGTGTATCGGGACTATGTTGCTTGGACCGATTATCTACATGAGATATATGATTCCAGGAATAATGGCCGTGCCACTTTATGGCGGTATTGCTATGGTGAGAAATGAAAATAAGAAAGAGGAAGAAAATGGATAAGATTGCAGTATTAATCCCATGTTACAACGAGGAAAAAACAATTGAAAAGGTAATCAAGGACTACCAAAAGGTACTTCCAGAAGCAACTATTTATGTTTATGATAATAATTCCAGTGACCGGACTGGAGAGATTTCCAAGGCGGCAGGAGCTGTAGTTCGCCAGGAGTACAATCAGGGAAAGGGAAATGTAATTCGTCGCATGTTTCGAGAGATTGATGCTGAGGCATATATTATGGTAGATGGCGATGACACCTATCCAGCGGAATTTGCCAGAGAAATGGTGGATAAAATCATTGATCGCAAGGTGGATATGGTAGTGGGAGACCGACTTTCATCTACATATTTTGAAGAAAATAAAAGACCATTTCACAACTTGGGAAACAGTTTGGTAAGAGCTACCATCAATCATCTTTTCCGCAGTGAAATTAAGGATATTATGACTGGCTACAGAGCTTTTAGCTATCAGTTTGTAAAGAGTTTTCCAGTTTTGTCTAAGGGATTTGAAATCGAGACTGAGATGAGTATTCATGCGATTGACAAAAATATGCTTGTTGAGAATGTTATTATAGAGTACAGAGATCGTCCAGAAGGAAGTGAGTCAAAGTTAAATACTTATTCTGATGGATTCAAGGTACTTATGACCATCTTCCGTCTCTACCGCAATTATAAACCGATGAGATTCTTTGCCTGGTTGGCAGCCTTCTTGTTTGCTGTAGGGGCAATTATGTTTGTGCCTGTATTTGTGACTTACTTAAAGACCGGTTTGGTTGCTCAGTTTCCAACCCTGATTGTCAGCGGTTTTGTGGTACTTGCATCCATTGAATCTCTCTTTGTAGGCTTGACTCTTCAGACTATGGTACAGAATGCAAGACAGGATTTTGAGCACAAGTTGTTTGTGGTTCAGAGTGAGTGGAATCGTATTAAGGGCGAACTTCAGAAATAAGGAAGAGGAGAGAATGGGATACTCATATGAAAGAAAAAATAGTTGTTTTTATTAAGAGTTTTTTCATAAGTATGGGGTTGTTTTTGCCAATGAAGGCCTTGGATTTGTCTCCTATGGACGGGGAAAATCTTTTGGTGAAGATATTTCATTTTGCAAATATTATTACCGGGCCTTATCGAGAAGGAATTGCCGTTTGTTTCATTATCTTGTGTATAGTGCTGAGCAAAAGGAAGAAGATAGAATTAAGCAAAAGGGAAGTTATTTCCTTTGCCTTATTCAGTCTGGTGTTTGCCTGTTTAATGACCATGGCAGCTTGTTTTCGACTAGAATCTGATTTGTCCCCTATTTATGCCAACCATTGGTATCAGGTAAGGGCCATAATCAAGACTTTAGGATATATGTTCTTACAGTGGGAGATTATTCTTGTTTTGCTTTCCTCTCATGTTGGACACAAGTTAAGGGCATTTAGGGTGCCACATTTTCTGGAGAATATATTGGAGTCCAAGAAATCCTGGCTCTATATAGGTTTGATTATTATTTTATTTTGGATGCCATATTTCATTATATGTTTT
>JAILSA010000143.1 GCA_024697885.1 Eubacterium sp.
CGGTGCAAATCTCAAAATATATATTTCGAGGCAGTTACAGCCTCTTAAAGGAGAAAAGACATGAGTGAAAAAAAACTACAGCGAAGCTGTTCAGATAATAAAATCAGCGATTTTGCAGAGCCAGTATTATCTGTGGAGAACTAGATGAAAATATACGTAGACGCAGACGCCTGCCCAGTAACTAAGATAGTAGAGCAGGTTGCAAGACAATATAATATCCCGGTAACGCTTCTCTGTGATACCAATCATGTATTAAGTTCCGATTACAGCGATGTGAAGGTTATTGGAGCTGGTGCAGATGCGGTCGATTTTGCTCTGATCAGTATGCTTGAAAAGGATGCGAATGATATCGTGGTTACTCAGGACTATGGTGTAGCTGCAATGGCTCTAGGAAAGAATGCATTTGCAATACATCAATCTGGGAAATGGTACACCAATGACAATATAGATATGATGCTTATGGAGCGTCATTTGTCTAAGAAAGCAAGAAGAAGTAGTTCTAAGAATCATCTTAAAGGACCGAAGAAGCGCACAGAGGATGATGATATGCGTTTTAAGGATAGCTTTGAGAAGTTGGTTAAGAAGGCCTGGGAGGAGGAGATGTAATCCCAGGAAAAACAAGAGAAAAACACCTATTTTCCCCTATGGAAATATGCTACAATAAGGGTTAGAAAAATAGGTGAAAGGAGAAGGTTTATGGACAATTTTAATTTTTACTCTCCAACCCAATTTGTATTTGGTAAGGAGAGAGAGGGGGAAGCAGGAACTTATGTAAAAAAATACGGGGGTTCTAAGGTTCTCATCCACTACGGTGGAGGAAGTGTAGTTCGGTCAGGACTTCTTGACAGGGTTAAGGATTCTCTGACCAAGGAGGGGATTTCCTTTGTGGAGTTGGGAGGCGTTATGCCAAACCCAAGAAGTGGTCTGGTTTACCAGGGCATTGACATCTGCAAAAAGGAGTCCGTTGATTTTATCTTGGCCCTCGGCGGTGGAAGTGTAATTGATTCCTCCAAGGGAATTGCAGCAGGAAGTCTTTATGATGGGGATTTTTGGGATTTTTACAGTGGCAAATTGGTAGAGAAGGCCCTGCCAATCGGTGTGGTTTTGACCATTGCAGCAGCCGGCAGTGAGGGCTCAGGAGATTCGGTTGTGACCAAGGAAGAGGGCATGCTTAAGCGCGCCACAAGCTCTGATCTTCTGCGTCCGAAATTTTCCATCTTAAACCCAGCACTGACTCAGACCCTGCCTGCCTATCAGACAGCCTGCGGCGCAACGGACATTATGGCTCACGTCTTTGAGAGATATTTTACCAACACTTTGGAGGTGGAGATCACAGACCGTCTCTGTGAGGCAGTACTTCTCACCATGGTTAAGGAGACGCCAAGAGTCATTGCAGATCCGAACAATTACGAGGCCAGAGCCAACATTATGTGGGCCGGCATGGTAGCTCACAACGGTTTGGTAGGTGTGGGACGATCCCAGGATTGGAACAGCCACTCTATTGAGCACGAGCTGTCTGCCCTTTATGATTGCGCTCACGGAGCAGGACTGGCAGTGATTATGCCTTCCTGGATGGAGTATGTTTACAAGCACAACATCATGCGTTTTTGCCAGATGGCCACTAGAGTCTTTGGATGCCAGATGAATTTTGAAAATCCAGAGGTCACAGCGGTAGAGGGAATCAAGCGTTTTAGAAGCTTCCTTCACAGCATTGGCATGCCAATCAACTTTGAGGAGCTTGGAGCCAAGGAAGAGGACATTCCAGTTCTTGTTGACAAGTTGGGACTGGGAGATGGCAAGACCGGCGGTTTTGTATCCCTGACTTCAGAGGATGTGACCAAGATTTACGAGATCGCAGCCAAGGCAGAAATCTAATTTTTACGAAATCCATACTTTTTGAAAAATAATTTACGAGTACGTTTTTTGGTACAATTACTTTGATATTCTTAAATCATAGATACGGTGTGATTGGATCGAGAAATGGGAGGCGGTATTATGACAAAGAGTATTTGGAGATCATGTAAGAGCAAAACTAGATACAGAGACGAGCACACAGTAAATGATTACAAGAAAAAGTGTGAGCGTGCCAGAGGTAAGAAACTGGATTACTATTGGTGTCCTTACTGCAGAGGATTTCACTTGACCAGCAAGGTGGCGGAGGACAGCTACCTCTTCTACGAGTGGAAGGATGAAACTGCAGAGGTCATGATTAGTTGAGTAGGGGTGAGTTTATGGACGAGTCGGAGAGAGAGGAGATGCTTGAGGACGCGGGACTGGATGCCAGCGACTTTGACGACCTCTGGTAGGAACATATAAGATATTTGAACAACCTTCTGAAGAAAATTTTGGAAGGTTGTTTTTTTTCAATCTTTTTTCAATCTTTCACATTTACAATGGAAAATAAGCAGAAATCTGTACTCAGAAAGGAATGATGTGAATGAAAAAAAAGATTTTATCAGTGTTCTTAACAGGGGTTTTGATTCTGACTGGCATAGGGGTCTATGACCTGGGCTATCTTATGGCCAGTCCGGCAAAGGCCGAGGTGAAGACTAGTTTATCTAAGATTTCCTCCTCTGCCTGGAGTTACAATTCCTCCAGCAATGTCTACTATCAGACAGGAATTTCTTATTGTCAATCACCTGCGGATTCTTCCTACGAGAATATGGGAATTTTTGTTCCAGGAGACTACATGAATGCAACCTCCAATGGAGATGGTACCTATACTTGTACGGTAAATACTTCCGCCAAGGTGGGGAATTACACCGCTTCCACAGCACCTATGGTTTTGCCGGTTAATACGGCGGGCTACTCAGCCATGACGCCTCCATCGGCCTACA
>JAILSA010000206.1 GCA_024697885.1 Eubacterium sp.
TTGTTGCCAAGTACAACAAAATTGGAGTAATAGAATTTTCTTTGGGCATGGGACCAAGAATCATTTCCTGGGGAAAGACAAAAAATGGATACAAGATTTTTTTCTTTAAATCTACATCCTATTTTGAGAAAAATCCCCTGACAGACCAGGTTGCTGAGACCACTCTCTACTCCTGGAAACTCCTTCCTTTGGGAGGATCCTGTATGATGTTGGGAGAAGAGGATGCCAGTGTAGAGGACGAGAGAGCCTTCGGGAAAAAATCCGTCTACGCCAGAATGGCTGTAATTTTTGCGGGTCCCCTGTTTAATTTTATTTTGGCCTTTCTCCTGTCCATCATTGTAATTGCCTGTGTGGGTTATGACCCAGCCAAGGTTACTGAGGTGGCCCCGGGCTCCGGCGCAGAGGCGGCAGGCTTGCAGGTGGGAGATACCATTACGGAAATTAATGGTGAAAATATCGTCATTAACCGAGAGGTCAGCTATTATACCATTTTCCATACCCTGGATGAGAATCCAGTAGTTGTAAAGGTCAATCGACAGGGAGTAGACCAGACCCTTACCATTCAGCCTAAGCTAGAGACTGACTCGGTGGGAAATAGCAGATATCGCATGGGATTTTCCCACGCCAGCAAGAGAGAAAAGGTGGGCTTTGGGGCTACTTTGAAATACTCTCTCTACGAGGTGAAGTTCTGGATTCAGACTACGGTCAAGAGTCTTGGCATGATGATTCGCGGAAGAGTGAGTAAGGATGACATTTCCGGTCCGGTAGGCATTGTTCAGACCATGGGTAAAACTGTGGAGGAATCCAAGCCAGAAGGAGTGGGAATTGTTACCATTAATCTTTTGATGATTAGTATTTTGCTGTCAGCCAACCTTGGAGTTATGAACTTAATTCCAATTCCGGCCCTAGACGGTGGAAGATTGTTCTTCCTCCTAATTGAGTGGATTCGGAGAAAGCCATTGCCAGAAAAGGTGGAGACCTATGTAAATGCAGGCGGATTTATGCTGCTCATGGGACTTATGATTTTTATTATGGCAAATGATGTGACCAAATTTTTTAGATAAGAAGATTCAAGGAAGATATATTGAGGTGATACCATGTCGAGAATGAGGACTAGAGAGGTGGCCATTGGGTCCGTAAAAATTGGCGGAGAAAATCCCATTGCCATTCAGTCCATGACCAATACAAAGACAGAGGATGTGAAGGCCACAGTGGCCCAGATTCTGGAATTAGAAAAGGCGGGATGTGAGATTATTCGCTGCGCTGTTCCCACAGAGGAGGCGGCTGCTGCCCTGACAGAAATCAAGAAGCAAATTCATATTCCCCTGGTGGCAGATATTCACTTTAATTACCGTTTGGCCATTGCGGCAGTGGAGCACGGGGCGGACAAGATTCGCATTAACCCGGGCAACATTGGAAGCAAAGACCGAATCAAGGCGGTGGTGGACTGCTGTAAGGAGAGAAATATTCCTATCCGAGTGGGAGTAAACAGCGGTTCATTAGAAAAGAATCTGGTAGAAAAATACGGAGGGGTTACGGCCCAGGGAATCGTGGAGTCCGCCAAGGACAAGGTGGCCATTATTGAGGATTTGGGCTATGACAATTTGGTTGTATCCATTAACTCCTCCAATGTAATGATGTGTGTTAAGGCCCATGAGTTGATTTCCAAGGAGATGGATTATCCGCTCCATGTGGGAATTACCGAGTCTGGCACCGTATATTCTGGAAGTATTAAGTCCGCAGTGGGCTTGGGCTGCATCCTCTATCAGGGAATCGGAGATACCATTCGAGTTTCTCTGACGGGAGATCCTGTTCAGGAAATTCATGCGGCCAAGTTGATTTTGAAAAATCTGGGCATTCGGTCCGGGGGAATCAATGTGGTTTCCTGTCCAACCTGTGGAAGAACTCAGATCGATTTGATTGGTTTAGCCAACCAGGTAGAGGAAATGGCCAAGGGTTATGATTTGGATTTGACCCTGGCGGTTATGGGCTGTGTGGTCAACGGACCGGGAGAGGCCAAGGAGGCCGATTTAGGAGTGGCCGGTGGCAATGGCGAGGGAATATTGATCAAAAAAGGAGAGATTGTCCGCAAGATGCCAGAGGACCAGCTTCTTGACGCCCTGAGACAAGAGTTAGATCATTGGAAATAAAAAGGATGGTTTGAATTGGTTAACTTTTTTGAAGCTTTTGAAGATTTAAATGTAGACGACCGGTCCTTTGAGTACTTCTCAGGGGTCAGTGTGGAAAAGGTCAACGCCTCCAAGTCCAAAAAGTTGGCGCTGATTTACTGCAAGTCGGAACAATTTTTGTCTTACCGCATTGTCAAAAATATGGAGTCACGCCTTTATAAGCAGGTTTTTAAAAAGATGGGGATTTTTCCTCATCTTATTTTATCCTATCCCTTTGCTTACGGTGAGGACACCAAAAAAATCCTGAAGATGGCAGAGGATTCCTTTCAGGAGGAACTGCGGGTCTTCAATAAATATGAATATGTTAAGTTTTGTCGCAAGCCTATTCAGGTAGAGGGGAACAAGCTAATTATCTCCTGTGACGATGATTTTCTCTGCCACCAAAAGAGCGAGGAAATCAGGGATTTTTATGTCTCAAGATTCCGCCAGTGCTTTGACCGGGATATTTTGGTGGAATTTAGCTACCAAAAACCGAAGGAGAGGCCAAAGCATGAAGTAGAAGTCTATACCATGGAGTTGGTGGAAGAGGATCCGGTGGAAGTGGCCAGCGACAAGAAGCCTTTTGAGCCAAAGAAATTTAACAAGAAGCCAAAGGTTGCGACGGACCCAAGCGTTTTTTATGGAAAAAATGTAGAGGGTGATGTGATTCCGATTAAGGAAATTATAGATGAAATCGGAGAGGTTGTTATTGACGGCAAGGTTCTTAGTCTAGAGGAAAGGGAAATCAAGGGAGACAAGTTAATTGTCACCTTTGCCATTACGGACTTTACCGATACCATCAAGTGCAAGCTTTTTATCAAGAAGGATTTGGCAGAGGAATTGTCCCTCTTTGAAATGCTGAAAAAGGGCAACTTTATCCGGGTCAAGGGCTTTGCCTCCTTTGATACCTACGACAAGGAAATCCGCATAGGTAACCTGGTGGGAATGAAGGAAATCAAAAACTTCAAGGAGGGCAGGAAGGACACAGCGCCGATTAAGCGAGTGGAACTCCACGCCCATACCCAGATGTCAGATATGGATGCCATGACCAACTGTAAGCAAATGGTAAACAGGGCCCACGACTGGGGGCACCCGGCCATTGCCATTACAGACCACGGAGTTTTGCAGTCCTTTCCGGATGCCAACCACGCCATTGAGGGTTACGACGATGATTTCAAGGTGATTTATGGCTGTGAGGCCTACCTGGTAGATGACCTTTTTGACACGGTCCTAAATGAACATGGCCAGACCCTTCAGGATTCCTTTGTAGTCTTTGATTTAGAGACCACAGGTTTTTCCCCTAGCAGGAATAAGATTATAGAGTTTGGTGCCGTCAAGGTAGTCAATGGGGAAATCACCGAGAGGTTTTCCACCTTTGTGGACCCCCAGCTCCCAATTCCACCTAGAATTACAGAGGTTACCACCATTACCGATGATATGGTAAAGGGGGCCCCTCTAATTGAAGAGGTCTTGCCTCAGTTTCTAGAATTTTGTAAGGGCTGCGTCCTGGTGGCCCACAACTCAGAATTTGACTACAGCTTTATCCAGGCCAAGGGAAAGGAACAGGGCCTGGATACAGAGTTTACTGTATTGGATACAGTGGGAATATCGAGGGTGCTTTTTCCACATCTTGGAAAATACACCTTAGACAATGTGGCCAAGGTCCTAAAGATTTCCCTCCTCCACCACCACAGGGCGGTGGAAGATGCAGAGGCCACAGCGGAGATTTTTGAAAAACTTATTGTTCTCTTA
>JAILSA010000235.1 GCA_024697885.1 Eubacterium sp.
ATTTTAACATTGATTACCGTATGTTGCAAGTTACATTTGCCCCTGACCCTCAACGAAAAAATCCTGCAGGTCAAATTCCTCAACCCGCAGGATTCAAATCTCATTATTTACACACGATTCTAGAACTCTGGTTCAATCAAACCGTAGGTAGCTCCCTTTCTCTTGTAAACTACATTTACTTCGTCAGTTTCAGCATTGCGGAATACAAAGAAGTTATGTCCTAACAACTCCATCTGTACACATGCTTCCTCGGCATCCATCGGTTTGATGGCAAACTTCTTGGAACGGATAATTCGAATGTCCTCATCATCATATGCATCCTCTTCGATAAAATCTCTGCTCAGCTGCGCTGCTGTCTGAGCTTTATCAATAAGCTTATTCTTATACTTGCGTAACTGTCTCTCAATAACCTCCTCAACCAAGTCAATGGATACATACATGTCTTTGCTGGTTTCCTCAGCTCGAATCATACTTCCCTTCATAGGAATCGTCACCTCAATCTTCTGACGTTCCTTCTCGGTACTAAGTGTTACATGCACCTCTGTGCTGTCATTAAAGTACCTTTCTAATTTGCCAATCTTCTCTTCTACCGCTGAACGCAGGCCCTCCGTGATGTCAATATTCTTTCCGCTAATTACTAAATTCATAATGCTCAGCTCCTTTGCCCATAAGTTTTGAGATATGTTTTATCTCATGCTCTTATTATACAACAAAAGGCACTTAGGGGCAACCTCAAATTCAGAGTTGCCATACAACTCCACAAGTTGTCAGTCGATGTTTTTTGTCCTACAAAAGTCTACTTTTCCTGTCGACAATGTTGATAACTTTGTGTATAAGTCTAAAATATCGAAAAAAGGCACTTCTTTTTGTGGATAACTTTTTCCCTCTCCCGAGACTACAAAAGTCTAAAAACGTTTGTTCGTTTTTAAGTTGTGTGACATTTTTCGTTTATATTTTGTTTATATAAAATATTCTCCGTTTTGAACAATCTGCCAATCCATCAGGTCCGCCAGGGTGGTCTCCTCCAAAACAGAGGCCACGGCCCCATTTAATTTTTTCCACAAAATGGCTGCTGCCCCGGTTTCTCGGTCCCTTCCCACATAGTCGCTCTCCACGCACTCCACAGGAATCATGGACCCTTCCGTCACCTGCAAGATGGCGGCCACCGTGTAGTCCTCCGGCCGCTTGGCAAGAAGGTAGCCCCCCTTGGGCCCCCGGACGCTGGTGACAAAACCCGCCTTGTTCATCTGGGCCATAACAGCCTCCGAGTACTTAAGGGGAATTTCCTGCCGGTCTGCTATGTCTCGAATTCTCACTGGCTGGCCCGTGCCGTAGAGGGCCAGGTCTAACATAATCCGCAGGGCATAGCGGCCTGTCGCTGATATTTTCATCTAAAATCTCCTCTCTAGGCTCTGGTAATGGTGTCCAAAACCAGCTTTAATCGGGTCAAGCCCGAGGCCTCTGGCAAAATGGCATTGACCCCAAAGCGCATGCCCTCCAAAGTCATGTCCTGGCTCACATCGTCCTTTAAGACAATGATTGGAATGGATGTGGCCGTCTTTCTCACCTGGCTGCGGATCATGTCCGTAAATTCCAAAAAGTCCATATCCGTTGGATTGTCCTCCAGGACAATGGCATTAAAAGCCCCCTCTGGATAGCTCAACCAGAGCTTCAGCCCCTCCTTGCCGCTGTAGGCAATGTCCACATCTGCCCCGCAGAGTTTGAGGTTAGGCCCCAGGGTCTTGGTCCTGTCCATAGGACTCCTCTTAATAACCAGGAGGGAGTAGTCGGACATATCCGGCTTGTCGTCCTCCTTCTTCCTAAACTCCACCCGGTCAATCTGGCTGTTTTCATTTTTTCTGAGGGGAATCATGACCTCAATTCCATTCAGGTCATCGTCCATGCTGTGGAGGCGAATGTCTCCCCCCATAAGCTCCGCTATTTTCCTGGCCACCACCAGGGAAAAACTGTTTTCCACATATTCCTTATCCTGCTTCCAGGCAGATAGGTTGGCGTCCATTTCCAAGGCGTAGTTGCGGCCAAAAAAGTCCTCATTCACAGAGATTCCATCGTCCTGGAAAAAGAGAACCAGGCGGTTGACTCCTGAGTTTAACTCCACATCCCGGCCCCAGATATTAATGGTTCCCGACCCATCTAAGGACAATACACAGTTGCCGATAATGTGGTCAATCAGGCGGACCAGTCGGGCCTCGTCTCCGTAGTAGTTTTTCCACCGCAAATCCACGCGGTAGGAGTAGGAAATATCCTCTGGAAAAACCCTGTCATCCCATTTCTGGAAGGTCTTTAAAAGGGCCTGATCCAGGGCAAAATTCTTCTGGTCAAGTTTTACATGGCCCTGCTCTAATCGCTCAAACTCCATCACATTTCCCACCACATTTAACATGTAGCGGACGGCGCTGCGACAGAGGACGGACTCCCCATCGCTGCCCTCTAAAAGGGTCACCTTACTCATGGCCTTTAGGGGCTCGATTAACTCCCTCGACAGCATGATGGAGAAGTTTCTCCTCATTTCCAGGGTCTCCTTTTCCTCCCTCAGGGCCGCCCCCAAAATCTTTCGGTTGGCGTCCTCCTGCATGAGCTGGACCTCTCTGGCCTCCTGAACATCCTGGCTGGTAATCATAATATACTTTTTATTTTCCGGATAGAAACTGTAGCGAATGCACTTGTAACGGTAGGGCTGACCTAGCTTTCGCATGCGGAAAAAGGTCACCACCTCGCTCCTGCCACCAGACAGGGTCTTGATCATGTAATCCAGTTTAAAAATTCGATTGTAGCGCTCCCTCTCCTCGGGATGGACGTATTTGTCCTCTGCCCTCCGGCGAAACTCCTCGTAGTCTTTCATCGGGAACTCCTTGGAAAAATCGTCCCCCGTCAGCAAAAATCCCCGCAGCTGCCCCA
>JAILSA010000237.1 GCA_024697885.1 Eubacterium sp.
GGTGCCGATTTCTCAGCACCTGCACTCAGTCTATTTAATTATTGAAAAGTCGGAAAATGGATAAAATCTCAACCATGCTTTGCCCTCGATTTCGTCACGAGTAATCAAACCCACATCCTCAGAACGGCTGTCTGTACTTCCATTTCTATTATCACCCAGGACAAAATACTCATCCTCTCCCAAGTGGATTGGCTCTTCTGCAATTCCGGCATCCTCGATTTCTTCCTTGCAGTAGGTATCTGTCTCAAGAACCTTGCTGTCAATGTAAACCTTGCCGTTGTCAATCTGGACTGTCTCTCCCGGCAAACCAATCACGCGCTTAACATAATTCACCTGAGAGTGATTGTAAGGAAAAATTACCACATCGAAGCGCTTTGGGTCCGCAAACCAATAGCTGACATTTTCCACAATCAACTGGTCCCCATTATTCAGAGAGGATTCCATGGATCTTCCCTCAACGGAAGTGTGATGGGCCACAAATTTTGTGATCAAAATAGAAAGTCCCAGGGCAACTAATGCACAAAAGATAATGCTGATTAAGCCCCTGGCAAAGGAATGGCTCTCGTTATATGTCTCCACTAGCTCAAGCTCCTTTTCCTGTTTCTTTTGTTTTGCCTTTTTCTTATTCAGCTTTTTCTCTGACTTGACCTCTGATTTTACTTTCTCAACCTTATTCTCTTCATCCTGACCTTCTGGCGCCTCTTCTGACAATCCCTCTGACTTGACAGGCTCTTCTTCTACAAGCATGTTCATCAGACTGTCGCCATCAGAAATATCCTCCTTAGGGGGAACTTCCACAGGCTCCTTCGCTGCTTCTTCCTCAACAAGTGGTACTTCCTGAGTTTTCGCAAGCTCAATCTCCTTGTTCGAGGCCTCAATAGCTTTTCTTAAGGCAATTTCATCCTCCGACAAGCTTGGCGCCGGTGTTGGCTCCGGTGTTTCCTCTTTATTCATATATTTTTGGAGTTCGCGACAAATTCGCAAGCTCTCCTCAATTTCAGCATTTTGATTCATGTATTAAGCCTCCTATTATTCAGGCCTCTCTATGGTAATACGACCCAATCTGGCATTTCTAAAGTCATCAAGGAGCAAAAATGCTGCCTTGTCATAGTCTAATTCATTTCCCTTTTTCAGACATCCTCGCTTCGTAGCAATCTGACTTACTACCTGGAGTGATTCTGTCTTCTCATCAATTCCGTAGTGATCCGACAAGAGGCCCGGATAGGACTCTTGCAAAAATTCCACCAGGTCTAAGGCTAAATCCAAGCTCTGAATCAGCTCATCTTTGATGGAACCAATAAAGGCCAGATGAAGGCCAACAGTCTGATCCTCAAATTTGGGCCAGAGAATTCCCGGCGTATCTAGCATCTCCACCTGCTTGTTCAGGCGAATCCACTGTTTCCCCTTAGTGACACCTGGCTTGTTTCCAGTCTTAGCAGAAGCTTTTCCCGCAAAACTATTAATAAATGTAGATTTACCCACATTGGGAATTCCCACAATCATGGCTCTGACAGGTCGATTGAGAATTCCTCTTTTTCTGTCTCTCTCAATTTTTTCCTGACAGGCCTTTTGAATGAGCTGATTAACCTTTTTTAATTCATTTTTCTTCTTGGCATTAATTGCCAGGGTCAAATACCCCTTTCCCTCGTAGTATTTCATCCAAGAATCCAAAAGTGCAGGGTCTGCCATGTCCACTTTGTTCAAAAGTATAATTCTGGACTTGTTTCCTGCCAACTGATCAATATCAGGATTTTTGCTGGAACGGGGAATTCTGGCATCGACAAGTTCAATCACAAGGTCAATCAGCTTAATGTCTTCTTGCATGCTGCGCTTTGCCTTGGTCATATGTCCTGGGTACCACTGAAAATGCATTATTTACTCTCCTCTTCTTGCGGCTCTGTTTCCTGTATGTCCGGTCCCCCCACCATGGAAAAAGGTGAAACTCTCAGGAGTACTTTCCCCACAATGTTATCCTTTTTTACCTTGGTAAAAGAACCACTTCGACTGTCATCTAAATCTGTCCTGTTGTCACAGAGGACAAAATACTCGTCCTCACCTAATTTTATTTCATCTCCGGCCACACCTACAGCCTGCATGGCCTCATAATTATATTTTTCTTCCAGGGCCTGGCCATTGACATAGACTCTGCCCTCTTTAACTTGTATCGTCTCCCCTGGTAAGCCAACGATTCTTCGGATTAAAATAGAGGATTCCGATACCTCCTGACCCTCCTCCGTCTCCGGATAAAAGGCGATTATAGATTCTCTCTTTGGGGAAAAAAGTAAGTAAGAGGTTTTGTTGACAATAACGTCTTCCCCGTTGTAGAGAGTTGACTCCATGGTAGACCCAACGACACTAACCTTTTGAAGGCAAAAGGTTACAATTAGCCATGCTAAAAGAATGACCCCCAATGCCATAGCCAGAAAAATCAGAGATTCCTTGATGATTCGGCTTCTCTTTTCCTTTTTCATCTCTTCTTCAAATCTAAGATTCATGGGGCCTCCTTTCCTTCCTGTTCATAGCGCCGTTGCTGCCATCTCGTGGCCTAACGGCATATGCCAAAAGAGTGGACAAATTTTACATTTGTCCACTCTGAAAAGCAAGTAGTATTAATTATTTTACTAATTCTTTTACCTTAGCTGCCTTACCTACACGGCCACGCAGATAATTCAATTTTGCTCTTCTTACTTTACCAAGGCGAACTACTTCAATTTTCTCTACGATTGGAGAATGAAGTGGCCAGGTCTTCTCTACGCCGATGCCGTTAGAGAACTTACGAACTGTGAAAGTCTCGCGTGTGCTTCCACCCTGTCTCTTCAATACAACACCTTCGAATACCTGTGTTCTCTCGCGCTGACCCTCTTTAACCTTAGCGTGTACTCTTACAGTATCACCTACGTTAAACTCAGCAACCTCAGCCTTCAACTGCTCTGCTTCGATCTTCTTGATAATCTCGTTCATTGTTGTTCCTCCTAATTCTCTTTTGATGTTCTTAATGTATACATTTCCACCAGAGCAATATCTACTTTTTTTGGAACAGTAAAAATATAACAAATACGTAATAGTCCGTCAAGATTTTTTTTAAAAGTGTAGAACTTACCTATGCGAAAAAGTCTCTCATTTTTCATTACTCTAC
>JAILSA010000289.1 GCA_024697885.1 Eubacterium sp.
GGATACATGGGGAAAAATCACCCTTTTGAATCAGGTCCATGAGATTTCGAAATTGGTCCAAAAGGGCAGAGTGCTGGTTGCCGTTTAGGGCGGCGGTTGGCTGGTCTCCGTCAAGCTTGGCCCGGTAGGCAATCTCGTGGGAAGTGGTGGAACTAAAGCCTGTGAGGCTGGAGTAAATAGCCTTGGCTAAAGGCATAGGCTTGGGAAAAATATCCCGGTTCCAGACACTTACATCTGCCTCAAAGGGATTTAGCTTATTTCTGGTATTTGGAACGAAATAAGTTCTTCCCGGCAAAACCTCTCGAACAGAACTCATAAGGCCGTTAATGTGCTTAATGGCATCCATAATCTGGCCATCCTGGTCCACCAAAATAATATTGCTGTGTTTGCCCATAAGCTCCACAATCAGGCGCCTCTGAACTAAATCTCCCAGCTCATTCAGGTTTTCTAAGTGAAATTCAATAATGCGCTCCAGGGAAGGCTGTTTAATGTCCAAAATCCTTGCACTGCTTAGGTGTTTGCGCAAAAGCATGCAAAAGTTTGGCGCCGTCAAAGGAGACATTTTGTTCTGACTAGTCAGGTGAATCAGGGGCAGGGATGCGCTGGCACTGATTAAAAGTTTGTGGTTTTTCCTGTTATTTTTAATAGTTAAAATAAGCTCATCCTGTTCCGGCTGAGCGATTTTTTGTATGTATCCCCCCAACAACTGGTCTCTAAATTCCTTGGTCAGGGCGGCAACGGTAATTCCGTCAAAAGCCATGGGGTAACCTCCTAGCTAAAGTTAATCGATTTGTAAAAACATGATTATTATAACCTATCTATCTTCATATTAAAAGGAAAATCTTGACGAAAGGATGCATTTGAATTATAATTTATTAGATGAACTTCTAATATATGAAGGGTGATGACAAATGTTACAGAGTATGACTGGATTTGGTCGTGGAGAGGCCTTCAACGACCAGTATAAAATTACAATAGAAATTAAATCTGTCAACCACAGGTACTTAGATGTCAATGTTCGCCTTCCCCGCAAACTCAATTACCTGGAGTCGGCGGTTCGAAATGAGATCAAAAAATACGGCAGTCGCGGCAAGGTGGATATTTTTATTAACCTGGAGCACGTGGTAGGTGCCAGTGTTTCCCTGAAGTATAACAAGGAGATGGCAGAGGCCTATTACAGGGCAGTGCAAGAGATTGCCAAGGATTTTTCCCTGCAGGGTGAAGTGTCTGCACTGGATATTGCTAGATATCAGGATGTAATCAGCCAGGGAGATGAGGATTTAGACGAAGAGATGTTAGCCTCTCTTACCATGACAGCTCTTGATATTGCCGGCCAGCAATTTGTAGAGACCAGAAAACAAGAGGGAAAACATTTACAAGAAGACCTTTTGGATAAATTAAACAGGGTGGACAGCCTTGTGGAAGAGGTTCGCAAGCGTTCCCCTCAAATCGTGGAAGAATACGGCCAGAGAATTCAGGCCAAGGTTAAGGAACTCCTGGGAGATAACCAGGTGGATGACCGGGTTTTGGCCACGGAAATGATAGTTTTTGCCGACAAGGTATGTGTGGACGAGGAAATGGTTCGCCTCAAGACCCATGTGAAGAATATGATAAAAACACTGGAGTCAGAGGTAGAGACGGTGGGCCGCAAACTGGATTTTTTGACCCAGGAGATGAACCGAGAGGCCAATACCATTTTGTCCAAGGCCAACGATGTGATTATGGCTGACTACGGTATTGAGCTCAAGACAGAGATTGAAAAAATCCGCGAGCAAATTCAAAATATTGAATAAAAGAGGACAGCATGAATTTTGTTAATATAGGATTTGGCAATGTGGTAAACGGCGACAAGATTATAAGTATTGTCAGCCCGGAAGCTGCGCCGGTCAAGCGAATTGTACAGACCGCCAAGGACGAGGGTTTGGCTGTGGATGCCACCTGTGGTCGAAAAACAAAAGCCGTCCTGATAATGGAAAATAAAATGATTGTGTTATCGGCACTTTTGCCAGAGACCATAGTCTCTAGACTCAAGGCCTAAACGCAAGATTGGAAGGAAAATATGGAGACAGAAAAAATAGAAGAGATTAGCTCAGAACAAGAGCAGATGGTTCAAAAGGAAAGTGGTTTTGGCAAGAAAATCCTAGAACTTTTGATATATGCAGCTTTGATTTTTGTATGTGTCTGGGTAGTTCCCAGGTATGTAGTGCAAAGGACAGTGGTAAGTGGCGAGTCCATGATGGACACACTTCACGATGAAGAGAGTTTGTTAGTGGATAAGATTTCCTATCGATTTTCCGATCCGGAGCGCTATGATATTGTAGTTTTTTACCCTATGGGCAGGGACGTAGAAGAGTATTATGTCAAGAGAATTTACGGCCTTCCTGG
>JAILSA010000025.1 GCA_024697885.1 Eubacterium sp.
GTGATGTAAGGAGGCAGGGGCATCTGTCCGAGCTGGTCCAAAATCTCCTCAAAAATCCCCTCATAGGAAAACTGAATCAGGCGGTTTCCATCCTCCAAAACATCCACGATCTCCCCTCGCAAAAGGCCCTCGCCAAAAGAGATTTTGGCCCCGGTCCTAGCCTTTTTGCCAGGCTTAACAAGGGTCTCCCAAATGTCATTTTCCCTGCGCTTGAGAAGCAGGAGCTCAATGGTAGCTCCCGTGTCCTCCCTGCTGCCAAAAAGGCGGGCAGGAATAACCTTGGTGTTATTTCTCACCAGGCAGTCCCCGGGCTCGAGGTAGTCCACAATGTCGGAAAAAACCTTGTGCTCCACCCGGCCGGATTTGCGGTGAAGAACCAGGAGCCTGGAAGCGCTTCTGTCCTCCAGGGGATCCTGGGCAATCAATTCCTTGGGTAAATCATAGTAAAAATCAGATGTTTTCATAAATAACTCAATCCTAACTCAAAAATTTAAAAATACTTCCTACCATTATAACTTTACCTTTCATGGCAGTCAAGATACAAGGTCAGGCTCCGCAAACGAGTTCACCTCAATTTTACAAGAACAGACTTTTATTTTTTACAGTTTCATTGTAAAATTATAATAATACAAAGGAGGTGTGAGCATGGCTTATTTTACCTATGCAGCCATCGACATTGGCCCTAGCAAACTGACCATGAAAATATACCAGGTTTCCAGAACCCAAGGGATTCGGGACCTGACCCAGGTGCGGCAGCCCATTTCTCTGGGTTCCGACGTATATTCCACTGGTTCCGTTTCCTATCCCACCACAGAAGAGATTTGCCACACCCTCAACGATTTTAAGCGAATAATGAAAGATTACGGCGTCAAAGACTGGCAGGTTTACACCACCAGTGGTCTTCGTGAAGCCAAGAACGCCATGATAGTCATTGACCAGATTCAGATCCAGACCGGTTTCACCGTGAAGATTCTCAGCAACAGCGAGGCCCGCTTTCTCTACTACCGGGCCCTGGCCATCAAGGATCCGAATTTCAACAAGATTATCGAGCAGGGAACTTTAATTGCTGACATCGGAGGAGGAAGTGTACAGCTCTCTATATTTGACAAGGGAAAATTGCAGGCCACCCAGAACCTGCTCCTAGGATCCACCCGAATCCAGGAGCTCCTGCAGGCCATGGAGGACCAGGCCTACGACTTCTACGACCTCATAGACGAGTATGTGGAAAAAGATTTGATGGCTTTTGAAAAAATATATCTGAGAGATGCCAAGATAAAAAATCTGATAATTATGGGAGATGTGATTCCGGAGCTCTATACCCAGATCACTGCGGAGCCGAGCGCGGCCATCACGGTTCCCGTGGACAAAAAGACCTTTAAGAAGGGACTCAAACTCATAAAGACCAACTCAGAGCTTGCCAAGCAGGTGACCCCGGCCATCATATTGGTGCGGCGAATCGCCCACATGACCAGGTGCGAGCAGGTCCTACTCTCCCGCGTGGAATTTTGCGATAGCATGGTGGCGGAGGCCGCGGAGAAAAAGGCCAAGCTGGTTTCAAGCCACGATTTCACGGGAGACATCTTGTCCGCCTCAGAAAACATGGCAAGGCGTTACAAGACAGACATGAACCATATAGGCAATGTCCAGAACCTGGCCCTGCAGTTTTTTGACAAAATCAAGAAGCTACACGGACTGGGACGGAGGGAGCGACTCCTCCTGCAAATCAGCGTGATTTTGCACAGCTGTGGGGCCTATATCGACTCCATAGACACCAGGGAGTGCTCCTACCAAATCATCATGTCCTCGGAGATTATCGGCCTCTCCCACAAGGAGCGAGCCATGATCGCCTACATCGTCCGCTACAAGGACGGAAACTTCCCAAGCTACGGCAGCTTAGACGAAGATTTCACCAGGCAGGACTACATAACCATGACCAAGTTAAATGCCCTTTTGAGAATTGCCAACGTCCTAGATAAGAGCAATCGCCAAAAAATCGAAAACGTTTCCATCTCCCTCAAGGACGGTCAGTTGATCGTAACAGCCGATACCATGGCGGACATTACCCTGGAGCAGGGACTTTTTGCCGGCAAGGCCACCGCCTTCCAGAACATTTTCGGCGTAAAACCAGTATTGAGACAAAAGAGAAGTGGAGGTAGACATGGACAAATCCGCAAAATTTAAAAATAGAGAATTAAGCTGGCTAGACTTCGATTATCGCTGTCTATCCGAGGCCAAGGACAAGACCAATCCCTTGATGGAGCGGCTCAAATTTCTGAGTATCACCGCCTCCAACCTGGATGAATTTTTCATGATCCGCGTGGCCTCCCTCAAGGACCAGGTCAACGCCGGCTACACCAAGAAGGACATTGCGGGCATGACGGCCCAGGAGCAAATCGACGCCATCCTAGAGGAGACCCACCGCTTTGCCCAGGTCCAGTACAACACCTACAACCGGTCCTTTTTGCCCTCATTGAAAAAAGAGGGATTAAAAATAGTGAGCAGTTACAAAAACCTGACGGCAGAACAGTCGGCCTATGTGGACACCTACTTTACAAGAGAAGTATTTCCTGTGCTGACCCCAATGGCCGTGGACTCCTCCAGGCCCTTCCCGCTGATTCGCAACAAGAGTCTGAACATCGGAGCCCTCCTGGTGGACCCAGTCAAGAAAAACCATGTGGACTTTGCCACGGTTCAGGTGCCATCGGGACTGCCTCGCGTGGTGACCATTCCCACAGACAAGGACAACTGCACCACCCTCATCCTCTTAGAGGAAATCATTGAAAAAAATATCCAGAAGCTTTTTCTCAACTACAAGGTCAGCTGCACCACCCATTTTCGCGTCATGAGAAATGCGGACCTGACCATAGACGAGGACGAGGCGGCAGACCTTCTCATCGAAATCGAGCGCCAGTTAAAGAAGCGCCAGTGGGGCCAGGCCATCCGCCTGGAAATCAGCGAAAAGACAGATAAGCAGCTCCTAAAAATCCTCCGCAAGGAGTTAAAAATCGGCGAGGAGGCAATCTTTTTGACCAATGGTCCCCTAGACCTGACCTTCCTCATGAGCATTTACGGAACGCCGGGCTTTGACCACCTAAAAGATCCAAAATTCGTGCCACAGCCCCCTAAGATGCTAGAGCCGGGACGAAACCTGTTTGACCAGATCAGGGAGCGGGACATTTTGCTCCACCACCCTTACGAATCCTTTGACCCGGTGGTGAATTTCGTCCGCATGGCAGCCAAGGACCCCAACGTCCTGGCCATCAAGCAGACCCTCTACCGGGTTAGTTCCAACTCACCAATTATAGCCTCCTTAGCCGAGGCGGCGGAAAATGGAAAACAGGTTTCCGTTTTGGTAGAGTTAAAGGCCCGCTTCGACGAGGAAAATAACATTGTCTGGGCCAGAAAACTGGAGAAGGCAGGAGCCCATGTAATCTACGGACTTTTGGGATTAAAAACCCACAGCAAGATTACCCTGGTGGTCCGGAGGGAGGACGACGGCATCCGCCGCTATGTCCACCTGGGCACAGGAAACTACAACGACTCCACCGCCAAACTCTACACCGACATGGGAATGTTCACCTGCAAAAGGCCTTATGGAGAGGACGCCACAGCCGTATTTAACATGCTGTCCGGCTACTCCGAGCCCCTGGTTTGGAACAAGCTCTCCCTGGCCCCACTCTGGCTGCGAGACAAGTTTGTCAGCCTGATTGACAGGGAAATCCACCATGCCAAGAAGGGACGACCAGCCAAAATCGTGGCCAAGATGAACTCCCTTTGCGACAAGGAAATCATAGAAAAACTCTACGAGGCCTCAGACGCCGGAGTCCAGATTCACCTGATTGTCCGAGGAATCTGCTGCCTCCTAGCCCAGGTACCAGGCCTCAGCGAAAACATCCATGTCCGGTCCATTGTGGGAACCTTCTTAGAGCACTCTAGAATCTTTTATTTTTCCAACAATGGCAGCGAGGAAGTCTATATGGGCTCTGCGGACTGGATGCCAAGAAACCTGGACAAGCGAGTGGAAATCCTCTTCCCAGTGGAGGACCCGGTACTTCGAGAAGAGGTAAAACACATCCTGAAAATCCAGCTGTCAGACACCAAAAAATCCCACCTGCTACAAGCAGATGGGACCTATACCAAGGTAGATCAGCGAGGCAA
>JAILSA010000038.1 GCA_024697885.1 Eubacterium sp.
GGCGGCAGACCTGGCAGACCAGGGGATTGCCAGCCTTCGCTACAGGCAGAGGAAGAACCAGTATCCGGACAAGGTGGAAAGTCAGGCGGGCATGAACCAGCTTTTTTTGCAGGATGCCTCCCAGGCTCTCAACCAGATTTATACAGATGCAAGAATAGATAAAAACCGAATTTTTGCCTTGGGCATGGGACGGAGCGCCCAGTGGATGCCAGCCCTTTTGTCCGCCAAGGAAAACCGAATTCAAGGAGCGGTTTTGGTCGGGCCGAAGGCGAGGTATTATGGGGAGAAGGACTATGCCACAGGAAAGGTTTACCAGGCGGATGCTCGGTATTATATAGATAAAAATTCTACCATTCCACTTTTGATTCTTCACGGGCAGAAGGATTTTGAGACGACAGAACAGGATTTGGAAGCCCTTAAGGAACTGTGGAAGGGAAGGTCTCATGTGACCTATCACACCTACAAGAATTTAAATCACTATCTCATGACATCTTCTGGGGCGGAAGATGCCAGGGATTATGAGACAAGGAGCCAGGTGTCGGGTCAGGTGGCAAAGGATATAGCCCATTGGCTGGGGGTAAAGGCTTAGAAAAACCTGATTTTTAATGGGACATAGTAGGAGGGAGATTGCCGGAGGCGTGGCATCTGTGAGTGAGAGAAATCCCCCACCTCTAAGAACTGGGGGGGAGGGAATCAAAAAAGAAAAGCAGTAGAAAATGGGGTATCATAGGTGGTACTCCATTTTTTGCCATTAGACAAGGATTTCTTGACAAAGAGAAATCCAGTTGCTATCATAGTACCGTATGTTTATTCGGTGATTTAGAAGTTGGAGGTATACCAATGAATAAGTGTTTTAAAGTATTTTTGCTCTTTGCCAGCATTTTGCTTTTGGGCCTGGGTGCAGGCGCTGTTAAGGCAGATGCGGCATCTACCTACAAGATCAAGGTAAACAAGCAGCAAAATGTAGTTACAGTTTATAAATATACGGATGGCAAATACAAGGCCTTCAAGGCTTTTGTCTGCTCCGCAGGATATGCCACTCCTACGGGAACTTTTTCCCTGGGAGAAAAGATGCGTTGGCACACACTGGACGGCCCAAGTTACGGTCAGTACTGCTCCCGTATCTACAACGGATTTTTGTTCCACTCCGTCTGGTATTACAATCAGACCAAGAATTCCCAATCCTATGCCCAGTACAACAAGTTGGGCTCCACAGCTTCTCACGGCTGCGTCCGCCTGACTGTGGCAGATGCCAAATGGATTTATGACAATGTACCATCTGGCACCAAGATTGTGATTTACAATTCATCCAAGCCGGGGCCATTGGGAAAACCTAAGGCAATCAAGGTGAGTGGATACTCAGGATGGGACCCAACGGACCCGGATCCAGCCAACCCATATAAAAAGAAAAAACCAACGATTACCATAGATAAGCAGAAAAATATTGCTTACGGAAGCAAGTTTAAGGTAAAAAAGGGTGTGACAGTGAAAAACTCCACAGGCTTTAATGCCAAGTCCCTTTTGAAGGTAAAGATTTACTACCGCCTGGACAAGACATCTTCTTATAAGAAGGTAAAGAAGGTAAATACTAAGAAGCCGGGATACTACAAGGTAGTTTATAAGGTGACGGATGAGATCAAGCACAAGGCCAAAAAGACCAAGGTGTACAAGGTCTTGACGGCTGTCAGCGTGGGCTCCATCACCCTGAATAAGACCAAGAAAACACTTTACCTGGGAAGCACGGCTTCTAAGGCTAAGTTTACCCTGAAGGTGAAGTCTATTTTGCCAAAGAAGGCAACTTCTAAGAAGGTACAGTACATCAGCGGAAACAAGAATATTGCCACCGTAAGTCAGAAGGGTGTGGTAAAGGCCAAGAGCGCTGGAACTGTAACTATTACAGTCAAGGCCAAGGACGGCTCTGGTACCTATGCAACCTGTACCGTAACAGTAAAACAGAAAATGACTGGTCTGACACTAACCGCTGCCAGCCAGACACTGGATGTGGGCAATGCCATGCAGTTAAAAACCACAGTGACCCCATCCAATACCAGCAACAAGGAATTGACTTATACAAGCTCTGACGCATCTGTTGCCACTGTAAGCGAGTCCGGAAGTGTTAAGGCTCTGGCTCCAGGAACTGTAACCATTACAGCTGTGGCCAAGGATGGCTCTGGTGTCAAGGCAACCTACACCATTACCGTTGCCTACAAATACGGCCAGGTAGTGGATAGCCTAGAGGCCAGAAGCCTTGCCTATGGAACCAGCCTTGAGGAGGCCATGGCCCTCTTGCCTGCCACAGTCACCATAGCGGATGCCAATCAGGTAGAAGCTCAGGCCACAGTGACCTGGACTTGTCCTGACTACCAGGCGGAGACTCCGGGAACCTATACAGCCACAGGGAAAATCACCCTGCCAGAGGGCTGGATGGGGAATCCGGACAAGCTTAGCCTGGAGCTTATAGTAGCAGAGAAAGAAGATACAAGTAGCAAAGAATAATGATAGATAGAATCGAGGTAACAAAATGAGTCAGACATATAATCCAAAAGAAATCGAGAAAAAATGGCAGGCAAAATGGGAAGAGGGAAAGGCCTTCGCTGCAACCAATGATTTTTCCAAGCCTAAGTTTTATGCATTGGTAGAGTTCCCATATCCATCAGGACAGGGACTTCATGTGGGACATCCTCGTCCATATACAGCTTTGGATATTGTGGCCAGAAAGAGAAGGATGCAGGGATACAATGTACTCTACCCAATGGGATGGGATGCCTTCGGCCTTCCAACCGAGAATTTTGCCATTAAGAATAAGGTGCATCCAAAGGATGTCACCACAAAGAATGTAGCTCGTTTTAAGAGCCAGCTTCAGGCCCTTGGCTACTCCTTTGACTGGGATCGCGAGGTCAATACCACGGATCCAGATTACTACAAGTGGACCCAGTGGATTTTCCTCAAACTCTTTAAGGCGGGTCTGGCTTACAAGTCTGAGATGCCAATCAACTGGTGTACATCCTGTAAGTGCGGTTTGGCCAACGAGGAGGTTGTGAACGGCGTATGTGAGCGCTGTGGCAGCGAGGTAGTCCGCAAGGTAAAATCCCAGTGGATGTTGAAAATTACAGAGTATGCGGATAAGCTGATTGACGACTTAGACAGCGTGGATTACATTGAGCGCGTTAAGGTTTCTCAGAAAAACTGGATCGGTCGCTCCCACGGAGCAGAGGTGGACTTCCAGATTAAGGACAAGGAAGAGAAACTTAGAATATATACCACCAGACCAGATACCCTCTTTGGAGTAACCTACATGGTAGTGTCTCCAGAGCACCCATATTTGGACAAATATAAGGATGAAATCAAGAACTGGGAGGACATCCTTGCATATAGAGATCAGGCTGCCAGAAAGTCTGATTTTGAGAGAACAGAGCTTGCCAAGGACAAGACAGGTCTTGCCATTGACGGCCTGACCGCCATTAACCCGGTAAACGGCAAGGAAATTCCAATCTGGGTTTCCGATTATGTACTTATGAGCTATGGAACAGGAGCTATTATGGCCGTTCCTGC
>JAILSA010000085.1 GCA_024697885.1 Eubacterium sp.
GACCCCAAGGACAAGGTGAATGTGGACCAGTTTGTGGTGGTGACCTTTACTAAGGCGGCAGCAGCCCAGATGAAGGACAGGCTTCGCCAGAGAATTGACCAGGCCCTGGAGAAAGACCCTGAGAACACCCACCTGCAAAAGCAGGCGGCCCTGGTGGCCAAGGCCCACATCTCCACGGTTCACAGCTTTTGTAATTTTGTGATCAAGAATTATTTTCACCGGATCGGCATGGACCCGGCCTACCGCCAGGGGGACGATATCGAGATGAAAATGCTGAGTCAGGAGACCTTAGAGGAACTTTTGGAGAGGGAGTACCAGGAGGCCAGGGAGGACTTTATGGAATTGGCCTCCTGGAACTGCTTTAACAAGAGCGACCGGGAATTGGAGGAAATGATTTTGTCCCTCTATAACCAGGCCCTGAGCCAGCCTTTTCCCAAGGAGTGGCTGGACATGGCCGAGTCCTATTGGGACCTGCAGGGAGAGGGGGATTGGGACCGTCACCCTGCTGTTCAGTTTGTGGTGGAGGCAAGCCACAAGGTGGGACAGGGCCTTGTGGAGGAGGCAAAAAGGCTGGAAAAAATCTGCCTAGAGCCTGCAGGACCCCATATGTTTTTGCCTGCCACAGAGGAGATGGCAGGCCTGGGCCAAAAGCTAAAGGACAAAAAAAGCTACCGAGAATTATATGATCTTTTAAATAATTTTTCCTGGGACAGGCTCTCAGCCAAAAAGGACCCTGGCGTGGATCCGGACCTGAGACAGCAGGTGAAGGATGACCGGGATAAGGTCAAGAAGATTATCAATAAATGGACAGAGGACTATTTTTTCCAGAGCCCAGAAGACCATCTTGAGGATGTGGGCCAGATGAAGAAAGCCATCCTCTGCCTGACCCGCCTCACCAGGCAGTACCTGGAGGATTTTACCAACAAAAAAAGGGACAGAGGGGTAATTGACTACAATGATATGGAGCAGCTGACTCTGGAAATCCTTCTGACCAAGGACCAGGAGGGAAACTGGGTGAGGACAGAGGCCGCCAGGGAGTTGGCCCTCTTCTTCCAGGAGATTATGATCGATGAGTACCAGGACAGCAACCGGGTTCAGGATACGATTTTGACCAGCATTTCCAGAATTGGCATGGAGGGATATGCCCCCAACCTCTTTATGGTGGGGGATGTGAAGCAGAGTATCTACCGCTTCCGAAACGCCTGCCCGGAGCTCTTTGGGGAGAAACTTTACTCCTACCGGGGGCCTGAGGCCCAGGGAGTCAGAATTGACTTGCACGAGAACTTCCGAAGCCGCAGCCAGGTCCTAAGTGCCACCAATGATGTCTTTGAACAGGTGATGCACCTGGATTTGGGCGGGGTGGAGTACGACAAGGACGCCAGGTTGGTGCCGGGAATGAAGTATCCGGAGACTGAGCTCAGGACTGGGGGACTGGTCCGGGTGATTTATGGCCAGCCCAAGTCCAACAGGAAAAAGGATCTGGAAGAAGGGGAATTAGAGGCCTTTGAGGCGGGGGAAGAGGCCGCCATTCTGGTGGATTACATCCGGGAATTAATGAATCCCAAGGACCCCCTCTATGTGAGAGATGGGGAGGACTACAGACCCCTTCGCTACAGCGACATCGCGGTCCTTATGAGGTCCACCAAAAACATGGGTCAGAAGGTTTATGATGCCCTGGCAGACGGGGGAATCCCCTCTGTGATGGAGAGGGACCAGGGATTTTTTGACACCAGAGAAATCCAGATTATGAGCCAGATGCTCCAGGTGATTGACAACCCAAGGGTGGACCTTCCCTTGGCGGGAGTCCTTCTAAGCCCTATGTTTTCCTTTGGGGAGGAGGACCTGGTAAAGATCCGCCAAAAGGACCGAAAGTGCGACCTCTATACCAGTCTCAAATCCTACGAGGGTGAGGGAGAATTGGGCCGGAAAATCCAGGACTTTTTTGCCCTCTTGGACAAGCTTCGCAGCAAGGTGAGCTATGCCAGAGTGGCGGACTTAATCCAGGATGTTTACGAGGCCACAGATATTTATAACAAGCTGGCCATGATGCGGGACGGCGCCCAGCGCCAGGCCAATATGGACTATCTCATGGAACTGGCCAGGGCCTATGATGCCACGGTCTACCACGGCATCCACCAATTTGTTCACTACATAGAGAAAATCCGCCGCCTCCAGCAGGAAATGGGGGAGATGAATATATCCGGCGAGGAAGAGGACGTGGTCCGCATTATGACCATCCACAAGAGCAAGGGCCTGGAGTATCCCGTCTGTATCGTTATGGGAATGGGGCGAGACCTGAAGCTGTCCAGCAAGGGAATGCTGGTGACGGACTCAGAACTTGGTCTGGGAATCAAAAAAATGGACAGCAAAAAATCTCTGGTAAAGAAGAATTTTTTCAAAAATGCCATTGATCTCAAGTACCACTTTGAGGGCCTGGGAGAGGAGATGCGAATCCTCTATGTGGCCATGACCAGGGCAAAGGAGCAGCTCTGCCTCATTGGCTTGGTAGATGACAAGGAAGGCGGGGATGTAAACTTCATGACCCGGTACAATATGAAGTGCTTTGCCGACATGGTTCAGCCTGCCCTGGAGAAACATCCTATGGATTTTGAACGGGTCGCCGCCCTTAAAGAAGAGATTCTAAAGGAGG
>JAILSA010000245.1 GCA_024697885.1 Eubacterium sp.
GTGTGGTAGGTCCAGGAATCATCCTTTTGCTGGTAAACCTGAGCAATTTCATCTCTGGCATCCAGGGTCATATTTCCCGGATAACAGAGTATGAAATAAGGCATCCATAGAAGAAAAATTATGGCAGCTGTAATGATAAAAGATTTTTTATTATCCAAAACTTTACACAGCCATCCTGGGATTTTCTTGTCCTTTATCTGTTCTGCCAGTCCTCCATGGGCCAACCAGGACGATATCTCTGCAAAAAGCAAGGTATATCCCACTGTTTTTATGAGGCCACGGAACATGTACCAGCCTCCGCCATACAAAGTAGTCAAATCAAAGTTTGCCTCCAAAACTCCCATACATGTTACCAAAACTCCCAACAGGAAACTTATACCATAGAAGAACAAGCTTTCTCTCCTGTCACGAAATTTGCTTTTCTTTTTTACTAAAACAATGAATACAAGAACTAATACAAGTGTCAGAGCCTCTTTTCTTCCTCCTAAATTCATTTGCATAAAATGGAATAACTTTATAAATAGATTTTCCTCATCCATAGAGGCCAAATCCACAGCCAATGTAGGCATAATCAGGGACAAACTAATCAGGACACTTTTTATAAATGCTTGTATATATTTTTTCATGTTTCCTCCTTTATGCAACCTTGCTTTTGACCCGACTCAAGAATTTGTCATATCGAATTAACTTCTTAAAGCCCTCCATCAGTACAGAAAAGGCCAGGGAAATTACTAAGAGAACAAGAGAGATAAGCCAGGCAGACCGGAAACTATAAATAAAGTCTGCCATCCAAAAGACTCTAAAGCAATTGTGTGCCAGGAAAATATTCATGGAATACTTGCCCAAAAATTCCAAAAGTTGGTGAATTCCCGGTATTACCAAAATAAATTCATAGGCAAAGAGAATTACCAAAACAGGCACCACACTGTCCCACAACTCTACCAAATTATATGCCTTAGGCTGAATTCTTGCGTAAAGCAGTAGCCAGATCAATGTCAATTCCAGAAGGCCACGAATAATCTTTATCGGCAAGGGGGAAGTTACTTGGAGTTTTTTTACCTTGGCGAATAGGTCATGCATAGCAAAAACCATACCCAGCATAATTACCAGGAGGTATCGAACCATATTTTCATAGCGAATGGTAAAAAGGTATGGCAAGAGAGCCACTAGAAAAATAGATAGGCCACCAATCTTCTTATATAAAATAACCAAGAGAGGTAAAATAAAAATCAAGATAATAGCTGTACTCATGTACCACCAGGTAGCAAGGAAGGTCGGTGTCTGCAGGACATCCGCAAGGCCAAGAAGATCAATTATAGCATGGAAAAATCCCATGATACCTTTACCATAGACTCTGAGAATCCTCTTATCTCCCAAAAACAAGTCCAAAAACTGAACCAAAAGAGCGAGAATCATAAAATTTCCCAAAAGTGAAACCATGCGCCCCTTTGTCATGCCTACAATCTGCTTGCCTGTCAAATCACAATTCTCATTGTATTTTTTCATAGACATAGTCATGCCATAGGCACTTAAAAAAACAAACATTCCCACACATATTTTCATAGAAAGAGAAATAGCGACTCCCAGTCCTTCCGATAGAGGAGCAAAGGATACCTCATATTTTTCAAATCGATCTACCGTGGCAAAACAATGATGATAAATCATAAAAAGAATTGCCAGTCCCTTAATGGCATTGGTATTTTGTTTACTAAAGGCTACTTCTTTCATTTTCTCTCTCCTCACAAATTTTCTTCTTCTTCCCCTTCTTGACAAAGAGATCACAGAAGGCAAACCAAAAGGCAAAGGCAGGGAACACCTCAAATGGCAAAAAGAGGCATTCTGCAATGGTTGCCACCACAAAGCTAATCATAATAGCCGGAATCATAAAGGCATAGGAGGCATCTCTTCTCCTGTTTTTGATATAGAACTTAAGGGAAAACCCCAGTCCCAACACTGTAATGATGCCGTAGAACAGCATGCCGATGCCGCCGTAGGTGTAGCCAAACTGCAACCAGTTGTTGTGGGCATGGGCTTTTTTCTTGCCATTTACCACCAAGGAAACATTTTTGTGACCTGCATAGTTTAACTTGGACATATAACCCTTGTATATGTCAATTCGCCCTGTGGTCAGGGAGTTCAGACCCCTGGTATTTTCTAGAACATAGAAAAATCGGTCCCAAATTCCCGCCGGCACCACCTGCTGCTGGTCAGAGTTTGGAATTTCCTTGACAGACTCCTCCATGGACTGCTTAATCTTGGCCTGGTTAATGGCTGAGTCATCGATAGACATTCCACCAGGTTCCATAACATCCGGCTCCGCAATTACCACCTCAGAAAGGTCCTTGATCATACTGCCATTTGACAGGTAAAGGGACTCTCCCTGAAAGATAATTGGGTGGTTAATCCAAGCTGGAATCCACTCCAGGGCCTTGTAGTAGACCGGATAGAGAACGGCACAGGAAAGCACCAGGAGAAAAATCCTCTTTATAATAGGCATAAAATTGTGACTTTTTTTGGCTATTACCAATCTCACAAGCACCCAAAAAGTAAAAGCACAGCCAATGGCAATCAAAGAGGTTCTTGCCTGAGACAGGTTGAGATAAAAGAAAACCAGGGCCAGGCTCAGGTAAGTTATAATATATTTTTTACTGTTCTTTTCCGTCTCCAGGCACCAATCCATATCCGATATGAAGACAGAAAAAATGGTACATAGATAGAGGGCAAAGGTGTTTGGATTGGTAAAAATTCCCGCGTACCGGCCTCCCTCATAGAGGGGACGAAAGAGAAAAGAAACCGCCGCCATAATCCAAAAGCTGTACCTTACCGCATCCTTAAAACACTTCCAAAGGAGGTCTCTTCTGGAATGATTTTGCCACACAAAAAAAACAGCTGTAAAAACCAGGGCCAAAACCAGTCCCAAGCCGCAAACCTTCTTGGGAACAATCACATCTGACACGGAAAAAGAAATGCACATACCAAACCAGGCAATCCACATGGATCGTCGCCAACGAATTCTCTCCAGCTTTTTGTCCAGAGAGAAAATGGCAATGACCAGCATAAGGATAATACCGCAGGTTGTATTGTAAAAATATGACTCCTTGTGGAGCACATATCTGACAATACAAAAGAGTACGATATCCGCAAAAAAACAAGCTGTAATCACACGATATTTAGTTTTTTTACTGAATTTCCCCATGAATGGAATCCACGGAGAAAACAGACTGATAAACAGGTCCTGAAGACGCCCGATCATCCCTCTTCCTCCAATATTCCTAGTGCAAGACAGCAACTACAGTCTGTAACATTAGCTTCCAGTCACCAAAAAAGGAAAACTCCTTGAGGTACTGAAGATTATACTTCATTTTTTCTGGGAGAACTTCCTCCACATAGGTATCATCCACATTCTCTGCTGCAGACAGGAGTTTCTCCTCATCCTTGTATTCAATACTGGCTTTTGATGTCACTCCCGCTGGCAACAAAAGAGTAGCCATCATTTCATCTGTATAGCGGTCCACATAGCGGGGTACCTCCGGACGGGTTCCCACAAAAGACATATCTCCCTTGACAATGTTAATGACCTGTGGGAGTTCGTCCAGACGAACCCCCCGCAAAAATTTACCAACACCAGTAACCCTTGCATCCTCCTTGGTAGTCACCTGACTTCCCAAACTCTCTGCATTGGCCACCATGGTCCTGAACTTAATGATTTTGAAGTGGCGGCCGTAGGTGGTCACCCTCTCCTGGCAAAAGAAGACTCCACCGGGAGATGTCAGTCCCACCAGGACTCCTATAATCAAAAGAAAGGGGGAAAGGATTATCAGCAATATGAGACCCAGGATAAAATCCATAATTCTCTTGGCCAAAAGCCCTCCCCTGTGTCTGTTTAATTGGTCATAATAGGGACGAACTGCCTCTATCTGCAAGTCCTTTGGAAGCTTATCCCAGGATTTCATGTAACACCTCTTCTAAAGAATTCATCACATAGTCAACGTCCTCATCACTCAACTTGGTGTGAAGTGGCAGGGTAATTTCATTGTAAAACATGTCATAGGCCCTTGGATAATTTCTCATCTCATAGCCCAGATTTTTGTAGGCAGTGAGCAGTGGCAGTGGCTTGTAGTGAACATTGGTAGCCACACCCTTTTCTGCCATTTTCTCTATAATCAGATTTCTCTGATGCAAATCTGCCCCCTTGACCCTCATGAGGTATAGGTGGCCGCTGGACTCTACCTGGTCCTGGTAGTGAATCAGGCTTGTGAGTTTGTAGCCCTCTAAGCCCTGGTTGATTTTTGCCAGACCCTGGTCATACCTACTCACAATCTCTTTTCTTCTCTTCAAAAATTCCGGATATCTCTTGAACTGGGCCAGTCCTAAGGCTGCCATAATATCTGTCATATTGCACTTGTAGGCAGGAGTGACAATATCATACTCCCAGGCACCGGCCTTGTTCTTTGCCAGAGCATCCTTGGACTGTCCGTGAAGGGACAAGAGCATATAGTCCCTGTAAATATCCTCTGAGCGAATGCCAGGGATTTCCTGCCAGGTCACAGCTCCCCCTTCTGCCGTGGTGAGATTTTTTACTGCATGGAAGGAAAAGGTGGTAAAATCTGCCATCTGTCCAGTCATTTTCCCGTCTCTTTTGGCTCCGAAACCGTGGGCGGAATCTGCCATAATCAAAATCCTTCCCAGGGCCTTTTGGTACTCATTGTCTGCCGGCTGGAAAAGGTCTTTTTTCTTTTCTATGATTTTTCGAATTCTATCATAGTTACAAGGTCTTCCCCCAATATCTACCGGGACAATGGCCTTGGTTCTCTTATTAATCACTGCTTCAAGCATGTCGCAGTCCATTTCATAGCCATTTTTTTCAACATCTACCAGGACCGGCTTGGCGCCTGTGTGCAAAATAGCAGATGCTGTTGCTGTATAGGTATATGGGGTGGTAATAACCTCATCCCCCTCGCCGATGTCAAAAAGACGATAGGTCAATTCCATGGCCGCTGTGGCGGAGTTCATACAAACTGCCATAGGGGTTCCACAGTAAGATGCAATACTTTTTTCAAATTCTTTCGTCTTTGGTCCTGTGGTAATCCAACTGGATTTCAGCACCTCAACCACAGCCTGAATTTCTTCTTCTGAAATGTCTGGTGGTGAAAAAGATATTTGTCTATTCATCTCATGCCTCCATTATTCAAAACGACCGCAAAATGCGGTCGCTTCTTAATTTTTATTCTCTTTCCTACTTATGGCTCCAAAGTTGCTGCAGGCTTCTGTGTAGCATCTGCATCATCTGTTTCCTTAATATCAGCTTCTGTCTCACTCATTACCTTTTTGATTTTCTTCTTAATCTTGGCAATAGAAGAATCATCTGGCATACATACATAAAGTGCATTAGAACGGATGGAATAGGTGGTCTGCTTAGAACCAGTTCCCGCTGCATTGGCATAGGAAATCTTCCAGGTGGCCATATCGCTCAGCTGCATATTGCACAGTGATACAATCTTCTTGGTGGACATATTGGTCTGGAACATGCTCTTAGACTCCTTCAAAAGGCTGCTGAAATCCTGCAATACCTTTGGAGACATAACCTTGTTCAAAATAGCCTCAATCATATGCTGGTGATCGCGTCCACGCTGATAATCTCCGTTGTCAAAATGGTGTCTCTCTCGACAGAAGGCCAAGGCCTTTTTACCATTTACCTTGTTGTAACCCTTCTTAAACTTGTAGTGAGTTCCCGCACCGTTTGGACCCCAGTCGGAAATGAAGTCGTAGTCGGAATATACCTCTACACCGCCTAAGATATTTACAATCTTCTTAACACTGGTGAAGTTTACTCTCACATAATAATTAATATCCAAATCATAGATATGCTCTAGGGTTCCCATGGACACATCTACACCGTAAATACCTGCATGAGTCAGTTTGTCTGGAATTCCTCCAGAATAGGATTTTCCATCGTCATTGTAGAGAGGTACATAGTAGTCTCTAGGCGTGGAAACTAAGAGCACCTTCTTGGTGATTGGGTTGACAACTGCAATAATATTTACATCGCTTCGACTGGTCTGAGACACCTTACCATATACATCAATACCACTGATATAAACAATAAATGGCTTGGTGGTTACGGCTGTCTGGTCGTACTCATCC
>JAILSA010000295.1 GCA_024697885.1 Eubacterium sp.
ACTCCTCTGCCTGACTTCTAATCTTGTCCTGAATTTTCTCTTCCCATCTATTTTCACTCATGAAAATCACTTCCTTCCTGGGCCTCTAAAACCTTTCGCAACTTGGCAAAGGCCCGACTCTTTATGGATCGAACACTGCCATCTGCCTTGCCAATAGCCCCTGCAATCTCACCGCTTGTGTAGCCGGCAAAGACGGACAGGGTCACCACCAGGCGTTCCTCCTCATTTAGATGGTCCAAAAGTTCTGCCAACTCCGACTGGCCATAGCCAGCCTCCTCAGTTGCCTCCTCTCCCAAGGATTCATCTTCCAGATAGAAACTTTTGCCCTTCATAGCCTTTCTCGCCTCATTGGCTGTAATCTGAAAAATCCAACTCTTAAAAGAAGAATCCTTGCGGAGTTTTCTCAGACCCTCGTAGGCCCGAACCACTGCTTCACTGACCACATCTTCCGCCGCATGTGAATTCCTAGTCATACACAGGGCAAAACGGTAGAGGTCCTTATAATATTTTTCGTAGAGCCTGGCAAAAGCATGGGGATCCCCCTTCTTGGCCTGCCCTACCAACATCCATTCCATATTTGTCATAAAATTCATCCTCTGCATATATGTGAGTTATGTAAACTAGCCACTTTACACTTATTAGACTATCCTAGTGGCCAAAGTGTTGCAAGTTTTTTACATTTTTTCAAAAAAAGAGCGCCTGTCATTTAGGCGCCCTGTCATATCAAAATATTCTGCTTATAATTTTATGATTCCACCTGAAGTCAAAAAGAGGATACAGAGTAAAATAGGAACGATGAATTTTACCATTACAACGTATAACTTTTCCCTGCCGAACTTCTCCCCGTTTTTGGTGACCTCCTCCACAATGGTCTTTGGCTTGAGAACCCAGCCAATCATGATGCAGGTTCCAATGGCCAAAATCGGCATGAGAAGGTTATTACTAATATAATCCAAAACATCCAGAATCTGACCTGTATTTCCATTTGGCATTGGGAACTCAATGTAAAAAATGCTGTAGCCCAGGGCAACAATGGTTCCCATAATCAGGGTAAAGATTCCCGCCACAACTACTACCTTTTTTCTCTTCCACTTAAACCTGTCAATAAAGCCTGCCACAATGGCCTCTAGCAGAGACACGGAACTGGTAATAGCAGCGAAAAGTACCGTCAGGAAGAAGATAACTCCCACTACCTTCCCCGCCACTCCCATGCTGGCAAGTACCTTTGGCATAATGACAAACATAAGGGAGGGACCAGATTTTTCCATGCCCTCAGGTCCCATAAATACCAGGACAGATGGGATAATCATAGCACCTGCCAAGAGGGCAATCAGGGTATCGAAAATCTCGATTTTGCCCACGGCCCCAGCCACATCCGCATCATCATTCAGGTAGGAACCGTAAGAAATCATAATACCCATGGCCACGCTGATGCTGTAAAAGAGCTGGCCCATGGCATCGATTACGGTGGTCACCACCTGCTTAAAGGTAAGACTTGAAAAATCAATGGAAATGTAACCTAGGAACCCATCAATTCCGCTTCTCTCCACTCCACTTGGGTCTGTGCCGTGGATGGTCAGGGAAAAAATAACGATTCCAACAATCAATACAACAAGGGCTGGCATAAGAATTTTAGACATCTTCTCAATGCCCTTATTTACTCCAAAGTAAACCACTAAAATGGTGGCAAACAAAAAGATACAGTTAAATATAATCGCTGAACCCGGATCTGAAATAGCCCCTACAAAGTAGTCATCTCTTGTGGCTGCAATCTCGTCTCCTGTCAAAAATACAATCAAATATTTTAATACCCAACCGCCGATTACACAGTAGTAGGGTAAAATCATCATAGGGATAATCTGGGCCATATATCCCAACCAGCCAAAGGACTTGTTCAGACTAGAATAGGCTGTCAGCTGACTCTGCTTGGTCTTTCTTCCGATTCCGATTTCGCTGGTTAAAAGGGTAAAACCAAAGGTTAAAACCAAAATGATGTAAATTAAAATGAATAATCCCCCACCATCCTTAGCCGCCAGGTAGGGGAATCTCCATATGTTACCCAGGCCCACAGCAGAACCTGCTGCCGCCAAAATAAATCCAAGTGAACTTGAAAATGAACTTCTTTTCTTTGCCATTACTAACTCTCCTCTTTTGCAGGCCTAGAGACCTACGACTTTATTTTTTCCTGACCTCTTGCCCTGATAGAGTCGGTCATCCGCCGCCTGCACCCACTTGTTGATGGATGAGATTTGGCCTCTTTCCGAAACCCCCAGGGTAACTGTCACCTTAAGCTTCTGGCCCTCAAATTCAAATTCTGTATTCTGAATAGCTCCTCGCAGAGCTTCCATTTTTTCATAAAAATCTGTATTTTCCACTGCCAGAAGTAAAAACTCCTCTCCACCCCAGCGAGAAATAATCATATCACCACACCTAGTCCTCATAATCATTGCCATTTTTTTCAAAACATAGTCTCCCGCATTATGTCCATACTCATCGTTTATGAACTTAAAATCATCTATGTCCATAATGGCCATGACACCGCTCTCCTCACTTACGGCCTCCTCTAACCGTTCCATCATATAATGGCGGTTGTAGAGCCCCGTCAGCTTGTCCATGTAGCTCATCTCTTTTAATTTTTCCTCAGAGACAATTATATCATTAATAATTATCTTGGTGTAAAAAATCAAGAAGGAGCACACAGACAGGGTATTTACCAGGCAGAAAATCAGGGCATAGGTTTTGTTCTCGGGATAAATTGGTCCATGAATAAGGGAATAGATCCCCGAGACCAGACAAATGGTGAGAATAATTGCGCTAATAAGTCCTGATCCAACTCTTTTGCTTTTAATCTTGTAGGCCAGGTAGTTGATGTAGTAAACAATAGGAATCAGAGAAAGGGCATAGAGATGAAAGCCATACTTGTAACCCATGCAGACTGTGGTCACTCCCATATAAATGGTAATCCAGCCATAGATCATCAGAGCATAGTAGTATAATTTCATTGTTCTGATAAGATAGTATCCCAGCAAATAAACACATATGGTGGGGATGCTAAAATATACCAGAAACCAGGCCTGGCTTATGTAAAAAAATACCATCATGAAAATAACAAAGCCCAGCAATACGGTATTGACAATTTTTGAAATTTTTACTGTTTTTGCAATATCCATAGGCCCCACCCCTTAACGAATGGCTTACTACTGCAGTAGAATCCGTTCTCACTGTAGTTTTATATCTAACTTGCTTCCCTTTATACCAGTGGCATCTCTGGCCTTTTTCTCCTGATCGTACTGGTCCGAATTGTACTTGATCTGGGTCGTAGTCAAGCCACCGGATACATAAGGTCTCCCACACTCGGGACAGATGGCTGTCTTGATCTGAACAGAAGCTCGGATCACCTTGCCGTCATTGACCTCGGCCTTATCGTAGGCATTGGTCACATGCTCCTGCTCATGGGCACGAACCCTGGTCCCTGCTGCCTCTGGAGAAATATGGGCTGCCGACTTAAAGGACACATTCTCATCGGAACCGTCCTGGTACTTGCGGTTCTTACAGGTTTCACACTCTATGGTACCTGAGTGCTCTAGGGTCTTTATATCTCCCTGACTCATGCCCGCTCGCCTGGCTTCCGTTACCGTTCCAATATGCTCCACCTCTGCCCTGACCTCCGGCGTGGCCGAGGTTTTCGGAGAATACTTACCATAGCTTGAACTAGGTCCAATAGGATTTATTGTCATACAAACCAACCCCTTTTATACTGTGGTTCAACTCAGCATTTTCATTGTATCACCATAAGAAAAAAACCTCAACGCTTGTCCCGGTAAAAAAACGCACCGCTATTTCTAGCGATGCAAATCAACAAGCAACTGGCTGACATTTTACAGTCCCTATAGTTTTGCGTCACCGACTTTCGACGATTTTGCCCATTATTCTTATTTATAATTATTATACGCTGAAAAAAGCCCTGACGCAAGGAGATAATTCTGGCTATTGTTAATGGATGTATTGTGGGAGTAGAATACAAAAATCAAATTGGTCTCTCCTTTCATCCAGAGTTAACCAGTGATACAAGAATACATGAATACTTTGTAAAAAAAGCACTAGATTACCACTCACAGTGAGCAAGTTCGATCATAAGACAGGACATTTTTAAGAATTTTTCTTTACCAGCCTTTTAGCAACCCCCCTGCTTTGATCCGCCAGCATTGCCACCCCAAATACAATAGAGATTGCCGTAACCACCACACTGCATATCAACAAGTTCTGATGGCCCCAAAACTCCAGCAAGGCTCCACTGATAAAGGATGCCACTGCCTCCCCGATTCCCATGGAAGCCACATTGATAAAGGACATTCCCTTTACCACATCCTCCTTTGGCAAAAACTCCTGAACCAGGTAGAGGGATGCCGCATAGTAAAGAGACATTCCACCTAACTCAAACAATTCTCCGAGAATCATGAGAGAGACCGTAGGGGCAAAGGTAACTGCTGCCACCCGCAGGGTACAAAAAACACTGCAGCATAACATCAACTGCTCTATGGAAAATCTCTTCCTCAACTTAGTAATAAATATGGCCGCAGGAATTTCAGAGAGGGCCAGGACAAAATTGGCTATACCATATTCTCCTGCGCCTCCGCCTAGGGCCACAAATTTGTCGATCAAAAAAGTTCCATTCAAGGTGAATCCAAAAAAAATAAAAACACATTCTAGCAAATAAAACATATACTTGTGGTAATGGGTGAGAAGGTAAAAACTGCTATGCGAGCTCTGGAGGCTCTCACTCTCCTCTGTTTTTTCCACTTCCTTCACTGGGTCGATCCAAAGACCGATTGCAATGAAAATAAGGGTAAATGCAATCTGAACCAGCAGGATTTTGTCATTGCCATACCGATCCGCCACAAATCCCAAGCCCACACAGGCAATGGCCCAGGCAAAAGACCCCGACGCTCTTGAGGCCCCGTAGTGAAAGGTCCGTCCGCTGTCTAAATGCTTTAGAGACAAGGATTCAATTAAGGGACAAATACAGTTAACCGTAGCTCCATATAGGATAAAAATAACAATTGCTCGCACAAAAGATGAATCGGCTACATAGAGGCTAAAGGCGGCTCCTATGCTAATCACCGCCATAATTTCCATGGCAACTTTCAAGGTGTACTTTCCCGGATGCTTGTCACAGTATATGGCAATGGCCGACTGAAATACAATTACCGCCAGGTACTTGACTCCACTTAGCAGACCTATTTGTATTCCACTAAATCCCTTGTCCTCTAGAATAGGGGTGAGAAAAGCCATACCCGCAGCTGCCAACAGCCAATAGGCACCCTGTAGCAGGCAATATTTAATTGTTAATTTTTTTTCATGCATATTATAACTTATAAGGCTCCTCCCATAACAAAAGTTCTGTTCCTATTCCAAGTTCCAATGCTTTCTTATAACAGTCGAGTCCCCAACCCACATCCAGGATTGGCATTCCACCTAGACTTACCAGAATAATTTGGTCATCAGATTCCCTTCCCTGAGTAATTCCCCGGATGATGTCACCTAAATGCTTTACTTGATCTTTTTCAATCAGTCCATCAGAGATTTCATTTACAAAATACATGCCCGGTGTCCCTGAGGATTTTCGGCTGCCGTCCTCATAATATTCTTCATACCAGTTGATGTACTCCTCGTACATCTTGATGTTGTCGACCACCTTTCCCATCTTTTTTACAATGAAGTCGTGATCGTTAAAATCAACCGTTCCGGACGAGATAAACAGGCAGCCCGGCTTGATCCAGTCCACATCAATGACAGGCCAGGTTCTTCCCGCCACAGATACTCCCTCAGAAACAATATCCACATCTCGAATCGCCTCTTCTAGGCTGTCACACAAAATAATATTTTTGATTTGAGGAAACTTTCTTTCCACATAGTCCTTGAAGTCCAGGGCTGTTTTTGATGTAGCTGAACTTCCCTTGATTTTTACCGTGTCAATGCTTGTCACCTTGGCCAAAATACAGGCCAGGGCAGTTTTATTAATGGCTCCCGGTCCCAAAACACTTATTACCCTTGCGTCCTTCTTGGCCAAATATTTCGCCGTCAGGCCAGGCATAGCACCTGTCCTCATGGCACTTAATAAGTTGGCTGACATGTGGGCCATAGGCTGTCCTGTCTCCACATCATTTAAGGTCATCATCAAAATCGAGCGCGGGAGATCCTTGGCCGCATTTCTTCCGTTTGACCCATACCACTTTGCCCCTGCCATATGGAATCTTCCTCCCAGATAGGCAGGCATGGCCATAAATCTTCGGTCCCTGGAATCCTCCAATGGGAAGCCCTCAATGGGAGACTCTTTGGGAAACATTAACTGGATCCCGTGCTCGTTTCGGTTTCGTCCACCCATGAGGCAGTCTCCCTCACTTAACAGTTTCATGACATCCTCTAAACAATCCACGCACCGGTCAGCATCTAAAACTCCTGCCTTAACCATATCCTCTTCGTTTAAATATAAAAACTTTATCTCTGTATCACTCATGCTAATCACCTCAAAAAAAATGGCTGTACTCCCTGTACAGCGCCTTTGCCTCTTACAAATCTTTTAGTTTTGCTCTTACTCTTTTTGCCTTAATTTCTTTTATCATACCTACCAGTGGGAATGCCAAAATTCCAATCAGGGCCACTGCCAAGACTATGGTTGTCAGGGCGTTGATCTCCGGCGACACTCCTTTTTTCATCATGGAATAAACTTTCATTGGCAGTGTGGTTGTTCCCGCATCCGCAAGAAAACTTGTAATAATAAGTTCGTCTAGGGCCAGGGAAAATGACATGAAAGCTCCCGACATAATTCCCGGTATAATCTGCGGTATCATAATATGGAACAAGGTGTAAACCCGGTCCGCACCTAAGTCTAGGGATGCCTCTTCAATAGAGGGGTCCATGCCGACCAATCGCGACTTCACTGTAATATATACATAAGGTAAGCAAATTGTTGTATTACCAATTATAATAGCCGGTACTCCAAGGCTTATGCCCGTCTGGTTAAAGACCATAAAGGTGGCCACTGCCAAGACGATTTCTGGTACTACAATTGGCAAATAAATAGAGTTCGATATCATTTTCCCAATTTTGCCCTTATCCTTTTTGTATCCAATGGCTCCCATGGTTCCCACCACAGTTGCTATAATCGTGGTGGCAAAAGCAATAAAAAGTGTTGTTCCAAACACAGTCCACAACTCCGTGTCGCCCATTAATTTTTCATACCACTGTGTGGTAAATCCCTGCCACACCATATTCGCTTTACTCTGGTTAAAGGAATACACAACCATTACTGCCACCGGTGCGTAAAAGAATATGAAGCACAGTAGAGTGTAGAAGCCATGTAATCCTCTTATTATCTTTTTTTTCTTCATAGGCTATGCTCCCAAATCATCAAGATCTCCACCAATCCTAGTGTAGATAAACAACATCAAAAATATAACCAAGGCCAGCACCATAGATAGGGCTGCTCCAAAAGGCCAGTTACGGGCAATGGTAAACTGGCGGTATATTAAGTTACCTGCCATCATAGAGGTACCTCCACCTAACATGTCCGTAACCATGTAGTAACCAATACAAGGTACAAAGGTAAGAATAACCGCCGCGAAAATTCCTGGAGCAGTAAGGGGAAGTGTCACCTTAAAAAATGTTTTAACCGGTCCTGCCCCCAAATCCTTAGATGCCTCTATAAGACCTGGGTCCAACTTCTCAATGGATGAATACATGGGAAGAATTGCAAACGGTACAAACATATAAATCATACCTATAACGATTGCAAAATTGTTATATAAGAGCTGCACTGGCTCATGAATCAAACCAATCTTCATCAAAAGTGTATTGACGACACCGCTATTATTTAACAAAATTACAAAGCTGTATAAGATTACCAATCCACCAACCCATATTGGCAGCATCAAAAGGATGGTTAAAAAGTTGGAGGTTTTTTTCTTTACCTTTGCGATAAAACTTGCCAAAGGATAACCCAAAAGAATAGTCAAAACAGTTGTCCAGGCCGCAACTACCAGCGACTCCTCAATCACAGATGCATACACTGGATTTAACATTTCCTTGTAGTTATCAAGGGTGAACTTGTACTGTATAACTCCCAGGGGACCCTTGGTCATAAAGCTCATAAAGGCCAGGAGACAAAAGGGCGCCGCAATAAACAAAATGGACCATATCCCCATTGGCGCCTTCATTGCCAGGGTCGTCATAATTTCTTTTTTGGATTTTCTTGTTTTATGTTTTTTAGTCATCGGCATCCGGATCACCTCCCTGAATGTCCTTGGATGAGTCCGTATTAAACAAAACTTTTTTCTTGATTACAACACCTTTTTTCTGCTCCCAGTACAGGTAGACCAGGTCTCCTGGGGCAGCCAATTCACAGTCCTCGAATCGGTTGATTTTCACTTCTGTTCCATCATTTAAGAGGAGAATCATCTTGTGAATATTACCCACAAAAATCTTTTCCTTTACAATGGCCTTAATGCGGAAACCATCCACAGGCTCTGTGCTAAACTTCATATTCTCCGGTCGAATAGATACAGCAATGGCATCCCCTGTCTGAATTTTCTTTTTGGGATCACAGACAACCTCAGCCTTGCCATTTTCCGTATTGATGGCTGCAACCTGACCTGACATATCTGTTACGACCGCATCCAAGAGATTTGTCTCACCAATGAAGTTTGCCACAAAAGTTGTCTTCGGGTGCTCATAGATTTCATATGGAGTATCTAACTGCTCTATCCTGCCCTCACTTATAATGGCAATTCGGTCTGACATAGTCAGGGCCTCTTCCTGATCATGAGTTACATAGACAAATGTGATTCCCAATTTTTTCTGCAGACGCTTTAACTCTAACTGCATCTGTTTTCTGAGTTTTAAGTCCAGGGCTCCTAGGGGCTCATCTAGCAAGAGCACCTTAGGTCGATTTACAATGGCTCTGGCAATGGCCACACGCTGCTTCTGACCTCCCGACATCTGGGTAATCCGTCGCTTCTCAAATCCCTCTAACTGGACCATTTTGATTGCCTCTAGGACCCTGGTTTTAATCTCATCCTTTGGAACCTTTTTTACCCGAAGGCCATAGGCCACATTATCAAACACGTTCATATTAGGAAATAGCGCATAATTCTGAAAAACAGTATTTACGTCTCTTTCATATGGTTCCTTCTTTTCCACACTTTCCCCCTGAACCTTTATCGATCCAGTCGTTGGCATTTCAAAACCCGAAATCATCCGAAGGGTTGTGGTCTTTCCACAACCAGATGGTCCTAATAATGTTAAAAATTCTCCTTCCTTAATATTCATATTTAAATTTTTAACTACATGGTTTTCTCCATACCATTTTTCCACATTCATTATTGATACAATAGGTTTTTCATTAGTCATTTTCGCTATCTCCTTTTCTGTTCTACTCGATAGCGTCGAATCCTCGCTCATTTGTACGAATTCGAACCGCATCTACTACATCCATGACAAAGATTTTTCCATCACCATTCTTGCCGGTTCCAATCACCGCTGCAATGTCTGTTAAAATATCTTCTGTCATTTCATCTTCCACTACGACAAAAGCCATGATCTTGGGGAGTAGATTGATATCATCTCCAGTAAAATTCATCTCTGGCAGATAACCCTTCTGGCGGCCGCATCCCATAACGGAATACACGGTCATTCCTTGACAGTTATGGGACGCCAACACCTCCTTCAAACCCACCAAGCGCTCTGGCCTTGTAACGATTTCTATCTTCTTCATAATTCTTCTCCTTTTCTCTTTAGTTGCCACCCATAAGCAAGGTGTAATAATTGTCCATTAAGCTAATCTGCTCATCATCTACGGCTACGCTCCAACTCTTCTTGGACAGTTCCTGATACTTTTCAATTACTGGGTTTTCATAAAATCCTTCCGGCAAAAGGTCTTCCATAACCTCTTTTTTCAGCAGAGGAACCTGGCCCCACTCATCAATGTTTTTGGCCGTTGCCTCAGGAGATAACATAAAGTTAATAAATTCGTAGGCAAGCTCTGTATTCTCACATTTTGAAGTAATTCCCCAATACTGGTTAAATCGCTCGTAATTGGAATCAATATCTGCCACTGCAAATTTCTCCCAGTTATCCTTGTTGTCAAAACACATGGTTGCATAATCCCAGGAAAGAGCCACGCTACATTCTCCTGTCTCCAGAACAGACACGGCACTCTCTCCCACAAAGGCTTTGGTGTTTTCCTTGATCTTGGTCAGGAGCTCATTGGCCTCGGCAATCTCCTTTTCGTCAGTAGAAGCGGCGCTGTAGCCCAGGGCTTCTAGGGCTGCTCCGTAAAGGGAAATGGTGGAGTTGATTAGGGCAACCTTACCCTTTAGTGCCGGGTCAGCCAAATCCTTAAAGGACTTAATCTCAATTGGACAGGTTTCCTTGTTGTAGAGAATTGCTGTATAACCAGTGGCACAATCGGGAACTGTGTATTCAAACTTTTCATCGCCGATAGGACCTGTTGTGTAGTACTCCTCATCAATATTTTTTTCATTTGCAATCTTGCTGTGATCCATCTTCTGAAGGAGTTCACCCTCTACAAATGTTTTTACATAGGCGGTCTCAATATCGCACAAATCAATTTCAGCGCTTCCCTCTACCAGTTTTGAAATCATGGTGTCTGTGTTATCGATGTAGGTCACATTGACTTTGCAATTGTGCTCCTTTTCAAAGGTGGAAAAGTTTTCCTCAGAGAACACGCCCTCCCAGACACAGATGTTCAGTTCA
>JAILSA010000012.1 GCA_024697885.1 Eubacterium sp.
TAATAGGTAGTCAGTCGCCAGTAAACTGGGACAAAACCCATGCTCTCATAGACCTCCGGATTGTTGGGACTCAGAAAAACCAAGTCCACTCCCCGGCCCGCCTCCATCTGGATGGCGTCCCCCATGAGCTTAGTCATATAACCGTGACTCCGGTACTTTTCCTCTGTGGCAACTCCTACGATGTACTCCCCTGTGATTTCTTCCCCGAAATATGAAATCTGGTAGGGGGTAAAAAACATCATGCTCACCATGTTGGGGCCCTCATACCTGTTGTAGGCCCGACTCCTTGGGGCCTTATGGGTAAAATAGTAGTCCATGTGCTCCCTGGTGTCATAAAAAGCCTGATGCCACAATGATTTAAATGCCTGCATCTTTGATCACTCTTCTCCTCAAAAGAATTTTAAGATAAGAGGCAAATGGCCTGGGAGGAAATTCCTTCCTCTGTCCCCGTAAATCCAAGGCCTTCCTCTGTAGTCGCCTTGACATTGACCCTGTCCAGGTCAATCTGCAGCGCCCCGGCAATATTTTCCCTCATACTGTCTATATGGGGCCTCATCTTAGGTCGCTGGGCGATAATCGTCGCATCAATATTTTCAATGGTAAATCCCGCCTCCCGGAGCATTTTCCCCACATGCTCCATAAGCTTCAGACTGTCCGCCCCCTTGTAGGCCGGGTCCGTATCTGGAAAATGCTTGCCAATGTCCCCCAGAGCCGCAGCTCCTAGCAGGGCATCCATAATAGCATGGAGCAAAACATCCGCATCCGAGTGGCCCAAAAGCCCCAGTTCGTGGGGTATCTTGACTCCACCAATGATTAGATCCCGATCTGCCACCAGTTTGTGCACATCGTAACCCATTCCAATTCTCATTTTTACCTCTCTTTCCGGGCGGCCCTCCTGACCGCCAGCTTTTTTCTCATCAAAAATTTCATATGTACATTATATTATCAAATTCGTTTTCAGACAAGAAAAAAGAACAAGTCAATGACTTGTCCTGATATAATAGCGGGAACTGGATTCGAACCAGCGACACCACGGGTATGAACCGTGTGCTCTTGCCAACTGAGCTATCCCGCCATAAAGAATATGAAATTCTTAAATGGGACCTACAGGGCTCGAACCTGTGACCCTCTGCTTGTAAGGCAGATGCTCTCCCAGCTGAGCTAAGATCCCAAGGGTCGTCTTTCGTAACGCGACTATTTCATTATATCAGATTTTTTATACTTGTCAATATAAAAATTCAAATTTTTATTGACGGGTTTTTCCTTTTCCTATACAATGATTAAGATGTGAACAAATACTACGATTGGAGATTTTACATGTTTTTTAAATACTTAGCTGTGGCCCTGATTTCTATGGTTCCCGTTGTGGAACTGCGCGGTGCAATTCCCTTTGGAGTGGCCATGGGGCTTGATTTGATCCCAACCTATATTCTGTGTGTTTTGGGCAATATGTTACCAGTTCCCTTTATCTACCTCTTCGCCAGACGAGTCCTTCTCTGGGGCGCCGACAAAAAAGTCGTTGGAAAGTTTTTCCAGTGGTGCTTAAAAAATGGAGAAAAGGGTGGACGCAAGCTAGAGGCCAAGGCGGGCCGAGGTCTTTTCATAGCCCTCCTCCTCTTTGTGGGAATCCCTCTTCCAGGAACCGGTGCCTGGACAGGAACCCTGGCTGCCAGCTTTTTGGATATGGAATTTAAACCGACCGTTTTGGCCGTTATGGGAGGAGTTCTCCTGGCCGGCATCATTATGGCTCTGGGAAGTGCCGGTGTCTTCACCGCCATCCTGGCTATTTTCTAAAAAAGTTAAGAATAAAAGCAAAAGACGTCTCAAATATGAGGCGTCTTCTTTTCTGTCAAGACTGTGTTAAAATGTATGCTCTTCTCTCCGAAGGACCTTGTGGTCCTGGGCCCTGCGGATTTCTACGGACAGGCTCTGGTCCCCTAAATCCAGGAGGCCATAGGTCTTTTCATAGCCCTCCTGGCGAGGCCTGGATATGCTGCCGGGATTTATGAGGCAAATCTTTCCCACCTCTTCCCAGTAGGGCACATGGGTGTGGCCAAAGACCACCAGATCAACTCCTTGCTCCATGCCCCAGTAGGCCAGGCTGTCCGCCCCGCCGTAGCGGAGGTAGCGGTGGCCGTGGATCAGGCCTATTTTCCTCTTGCCAAAGGGCAGAATGATTTGTTCTGGCAGGCCTGGCCCCCAGTCACAATTCCCCCTGCAAATGGCCACCTGGTGGGGTGTGGCAGACCTCAATCTGTCCTGGTCCCCCTCAATGTCCCCGGCATGCAAAACCGCATCCACATCCTTGTTTTTTTTCATAACTTCCAGGGCCAAATCAATCTGGCCGTGGGAGTCGCTCATAAGCAGGATTTTGCTCATACCTGTCCTCTTTTCTTGAGGATTTCCACCATTTTGGTAATGGCAATTCCCCTGTGGCTTATGGCATTTTTTTCCTCAGGCTCCAGCTCACCGGTGGTACAGCCTCTCTCTGGCAGGTAAAAAATTGGATCGTAGCCAAAGCCATTTTCACCGGCTGGCTCATGGGCCAACTTGCCCTCGATTACTCCTGTGGCTGTGTCCACCTTGCCGTCTGGGTAGGCGCAGGCGATCACGCAGACAAATCTGGCATCTCTTTTTTCCTCAGGCACATCCTGACAGCGGCGAAGGAGCTCTGCATTTTTTACCGAATATGGTGTGTCCTCCCCCATGTATCTGGCGGAGTAAATTCCCGGCTCCCCGTTCAGGGCATCTACCTCAAAGCCGGAGTCGTCTGCCAGGACCATTTCTCCTGTGGCCTCCATAACAGTCTTGGCCTTGATAATGGCATTTTCCTCGAAGGTCTTGCCGTCCTCTACAATGTCCACATCCACATCAATGTCCTTGAGGGACAAAATCTCAAAATCCTCTCCTAACATCTGCTTAAACTCATTTACCTTGCCCTGATTTCCTGTGGCAAATACCAATCTTGTCTTACTCATTTCTATCGTCCTTTCTTCTTGGAGGCTTCTCTCCCATATATTGATATAAGTAGGTCTTTAGCATTCCGTTGTAAATCTTCCGGTTTTTGGTGGCCTTTTTGCGATTGCCCCCAGCCCCTATGGCCTTTTGGGCATCCTCGTATCCACTCAGGAGGAAAAAGGACCAGGTCTCGTTGTCCGACATGACACGGCCCACAGTTTTGTAGAGGTCGTACATCTCCTCCTTGGTGGACAAGCGCTCCCCGTAGGGAGGGTTGCTTATGACAAAACCGTATTTCTTTGGATGGCTAAAATCCTTTACATCTCTCTGTTGAAAATGTATGTAGTCCGCCACTCCCGCCAACTCTGCGTTGGCTCTGGCAGCCTTTAGGACCTCATCACTGATGTCGTAGCCCTGAATGTTGACCTCCACATCCTCCCGGATGGAGTCCTGGGCCTCCTCTGCCGCCTGGTACCAGTGCTTCTTTGGCACCAGGTTTCCCCAGGTCTCCGCTGTAAACTCCCGGTTGAGTCCCGGAGCCATATTGAGGGCGATCATGGCTGCCTCGATTGGAAAAGTTCCAGAACCGCAAAACGGGTCCACCAAAGGTCTGTCCGCCCGCCAAGGGGACAAGAGGAGAATGGCCGCCGCCAGGGTCTCTGTCACTGGGGCTGGGGCCGTAAACTTGCGGTAACCCCTTTTGTGAAGGGACTCTCCTGTGGTGTCAATTCCAATGGTCACTATGTCCTTGACAATACTGATTCGGAGGGGGTAGGATGCCCCGGTCTCCTCAAACCAGTCGCAGCCGTAGGTTTTTTTCATGCTCTCCACCATGGCTTTTTTTACAATCCTCTGGATGTCCGATGGGCTAAAAAGCTTACTGGAAACGGAGTTTGCCTTGGTGACCCAAAACTTGCCCTCCTTGGGAATGTAGTCTGCCCAGTCAATGGCCTTGACGGACTCAAAGAGCTGGTCAAAGGTGGTCGCCTTAAACTCCGCCACCTTGAGCAGGATTCTCTCTGTGGTCCGGAGAAAAATGTTGGCCCTGGCAATGGCCTCTGCATCCCCAATAAAGGTTACCTTGCCATTGTCCACATGGCTGATCTCATATCCCAAGTCCGT
>JAILSA010000028.1 GCA_024697885.1 Eubacterium sp.
TGTACTTTTTTTCCAAAATTGACTGTGTATCCCCTTGTTTTTCCTTGTCAAGTCCGATAGTAATTTGAGACTTATCACAGGAGACAATTGTCAGTGGTAAAATCCATGTTCGAAACAGGACGTCGTTGACATCAAATTCGCTCCTCAGATATTCAATTATTTCGCTCCATTTGCTTTTAATCGTGTCAATCATTAAAATTTCCTACCTAACTACTTTAAATTGAAAATTCGGCTAAAAACGCACACTACCATTGTACTACAGAATTGTTCATAAATCAAACTGATTTCCCACAAAAAGGCCCGAAAATGTGGATAACTTGGAAATATTCGCTTGACTATTGTGATAAATGCTAATATAATTAGGTTTGATACGGATTTTGATATTATTGTAAAGGAGGTGTATCGAAATGAAGATGACATATCAGCCAAAAAAGAGACAGAGATCTAAAGTTCACGGCTTTCGTAAAAGAATGAGTACTTCTAATGGTAGAAAGGTACTTGCTAGAAGAAGAGCAAAGGGAAGAAAGAAATTATCTGCATAATCAGATTTAGGCAAGGTCAGAGTGATTGAGTTGGTTTGACTAGCTGATCTTTGTTCTGACCTTTCTTCTTTTTACCTTGCGGTTTGAATGAGGTAAAAGAGTGTTTGAAAAGTTAGGGAAAAATCCTGAATTTCAAAAGGTCTACAAACAGGGTAGATCAAAAGCGAATAAGTATTTGGTAATGTATGTGAAAACTGGGGAGAGTGGTCCCAATCGTTACGGCTTTTCTGTAAGTAAGAAGGTGGGTAACAGTGTTGTGCGTCATCACATTACCAGATTGTTGAGAGAATCCGTTCGTAAGAATGACGCATTGGTAAAAGAGGGCAACCGAATTGTTATTGTTGCCAGGTCTCAGGTAAGAGACTGTAGTTTTGACGTTGTAGAAGGCGCAGTAATTCACTTGCTAAAATTGCACGGTTTAATGAAGTGATGTGATGATGAAATGAAGAAAATACTTTTAGGACTTTTACATATATATCAAAAGTATATATCACCATTAAAAGGAACACCTACTTGTATCTATACTCCTTGTTGCTCTGAATATGCGGTTCAGGCCATTGAAAAGTATGGAGCTTGTAAAGGTGGTTTTTTAGCTGTAAAGAGAATTTTAAGGTGCCATCCTTTTCACAAGGGAGGCTATGATCCTGTGCCGTGATTAGCAGGAGGATAATATTTTGTTTGATTGGTTATACTGGATATTTGGTAAGATTCTCACCGGTGTAGACCTACTTGTTTTTCATACCTTGGGAATACACAACGCAGGTATTTGTATTATTTTGTTTACCTTAGTTGTATATCTTTTGATGTTCCCTCTGAATGCAAAGCAGCAGAAATCTACTCGCTTGATGAATAAAATCCAGCCAGAAATGAAGGAAATTCAGAAAAAGTACAAGGGTAAGACAGACCAGGCTTCTCAGTTAAAAATGAATGAGGAGACTCAGGCTCTCTACGCTAAGTATGGTATTAGTCCATTTGGTGGATGTCTTCCACTTCTTGTGAGCTTGCCAGTTATGCTTTGTCTTTACCGTGTAATTTACAGCTTGGGAACTTATGTACCAGCACTTGATACATCAGAAGCGAAAATGTTTTTGAATATGGACATTTCCTGGACACCACTGCAGACCTTTAATAATGGTGTGCATTCATTGAGATTTTTCGTATTTTTAGTACCAATTTTGGCTATGGTTTTGCAGTTCATCAACACCAAGGTTATGCAGGCTGGAAGTAATGTAAATACAAACCAGGATGATAATCCTATGGGCCAGTCCATGAAGATGATGAATTACTTCATGCCTATTATGTCCGGATTTTTCTGTTTGAGTCTGAATATCGGTATCGGTATTTACTGGATTGTGGGAAGTTTGTTCCGCATTGTTCAGGCGATTGTTATTAACAAGCAGATTGACAAAATCGATATGGATACACTGATTGAGCAAAATAAGGAAAAAGCAGCAAAGAAAGCGAAAAAATTGGAAGAGCGAAACGAGCAGATGGCTCAGTATGCAAAGACTAGAACATCTTCAATTCGTTCCGTTAGTTCCTATAAAAACGAAAATAAAACATCAGATGATTCTTCAAGTACTACAACTTCTAACAAGAATTTTAAGAAGGGAAGTATTGCAGATATCGCCCATATGAATGTGAGTGATAAAAAGAAGGATTGATCCTTATGGAGGGTAAAAAATGGAAGATTGGAAAGAGTTTTCTGCCAAGACGATTGATGAAGCCTTGACAAATGCTTTGATTCAGTTGGAATCAACAAGCGATCAGATTGAGTATGAGGTTGTTGAAGAAGAGAAAAATGGGGTTTTCGGTTTATTCAGCAAACCAGCAGTAATTCGAGTTCGTAAGAAAGTAAAGAGCAGCGATGATGTTGTTGATAGCTTTTTGAGAAAAACATTTGCTGCTATGAACATTGAAGTAGAGATTTCCTATGATATGGATGAGATTGAAAATGTTCTCAACATTGAGCTCAAGGGAAATGACATGGGAATGCTTATCGGTAAGAGAGGACAGACCTTGGATTCTCTCCAGTACCTGACATCCCTGGTAGCTAACAAAGACTCTGAGGAATATTTGAAAATCAAAATTGATACAGAGAATTATCGTCAGAGAAGAAAAGAGACCATTGAGAACCTGGCTAAGAATATGGCCAATAAGGTTAAGAAAACAGGACGCCCTGCTTTCTTGGAGCCAATGAATCCATACGAGAGAAGAATTATTCATGCGGCACTTCAGCCAGACAAGTATGTGGACACACATTCTGAGGGTGAGGAACCACACCGCAAGGTTGTTATTACCTTGAACAAGGAGTTCGTTTCTGAACTTCCTCGCAGAAATAATTATAAGAGAAGAAATAATAATTATTCCAGAGATCGCAGAAGACCAAGAAATAACAACAATAGAAATTACAACAGAGACAACAGAGAAGCACAGGCTCCTGAAACTCCTGTTGAAAATACTGAAGATTAATTTAGGATTAGTGTGAAAGGCTGGATCTAATAGTGATTCCAGCCTTTCATTGACTTTATGGAGGTAGTATGAATTACAAGGATACCATTGCAGCCATAGCCAGCTCTTCCAAAAATGGAAGTATCAGTGTCATCCGAGTCAGTGGTCCCCAGGCCCTTTTTGGGGTGAGCCAGATTTTTAGGAAAAAAAATGGTGAGATAATTGACTTAACTGCTAAGGAAAGTCACACCATCCATTATGGATATATTTTTGATGGAAAAGAAGAAATTATTGATCAGGTCATTGTTCTTGTCATGAAAGCTCCCAGGTCTTATACCACAGAGGATGTGGTGGAAATTCAGTGTCACGGAGGTTCTTTGATTTGTCAGCTGATTTTGGAAGAACTTTTGCATCACGAGATTCGCATAGCGGAACCGGGAGAGTTTACCAAAAGGGCTTTTTTGAATGGAAGAATTGACCTTTCCCAGGCGGAATCTGTCATGGACTTGATTCAGGCAGACAGCCAGTTGGCCCTCCACAATTCTCTCAACCAGCTGCGGGGAAATGTAAGGGAAAAAATAGAAGAGCTCCGTCAGGTGATTTTGACAGACATTGCCTTTGTGGAAGCTGCCCTGGATGACCCGGAGCACTTGTCCTTAGATGGATATGTGGACCAAATTCAAAATCACGGCCAAGAGCTTTTGGAAAAAATCAACCACCTAATCCATAATTTTGAAAATGGAAAAATTATCAAAGAGGGAATTCAGACTGCCATTGTGGGAAAACCTAATGTGGGAAAATCTTCTTTTTTGAATTGTATACTGAGAGAGGACAGGGCTATTGTTACTGACATTGCCGGAACTACCAGAGATACTTTGGAGGAGGAAGTTCGCATAGGTTCCACTCTTTTGCGCCTGATTGACACAGCGGGTATTCGGTCCACTGCGGATCAAATCGAGCAGATTGGAATCGAGAAGGCCAAGGAGTCTATAGAAAAATCCGATTTTGTTATCTGCATTTTGGATTCTAGTAAGGATCTGGAAAAAGAAGATTTAGAAGTGTTAGAGGAGGCCAGCCAAAAGCCGGGTGTTATTCTTCTCAACAAAATTGATTTGGACAGTCGCTTAGAGGGACAGGAGATTCCATTTAGTCAGGGCAAAAAGATTATGTCTTTCTCTGCCCTGGAGGGACATGGCCTGTCAGAACTAGAAGACTACCTCAACCAGCTTTTTATTCAAGATAAAATAGATTACAACGACGAAATCTATATTACCAATATGAGACAGAAGGAAGCCCTTTATTCTGCCAGGGATAGTTTGCTTCAACTTTTGGAAACCATTCAGGCGGGAATGCCTGAGGATCTTTTTACCATTGATATGCAAAATGCCTACGAGTCCCTGGGTCTGATTATTGGTCAGACGATTGAAGATGACATTGTGGACAAAATTTTCAAAGATTTTTGTATGGGAAAATAGGAGGAAGTTATGAATCAGGAATTTGATGCCATTGTTGTAGGGGCA
>JAILSA010000054.1 GCA_024697885.1 Eubacterium sp.
CAACAAGCAATACAGAGCAGCTTGTGTGGGCTTCCTCTAATGAGGGTGTAGCTACCGTTACCAGTGCAGGTAAGGTAGTAGCAGTGGCCAAGGGAACAACCAAGATTACTTGTAGCAACTTCCAGGGTAACATTGTAGCTACCTGTAATGTAAAGGTTATTACACCGGCAACATCTGTTGCATTGGATGCTAATACCAAGACCTTGGGCGTAGGCGAGACCTTTGACCTGACTTCTAGCTTTAATCCAGAGACAGCAGAGGAAGCAGTAAAATGGACCTCTTCCAATGAGACCGTTGCCAGCGTTTCCTCTAGTGATGACAGCCAGACAAGCAACCAGCACAAGGCAACCATCAAGGGCTTAAAGGCAGGATCAGCCACCATTACAGTAACATCTGTGACAACAGGTAAAACTGCAAGATGCACAGTTAAGGTTGTAGAGAGCTCCACCTCCAATGGAACAGGAACCAACAGTGGAACTTCCTCCTCTTCCTCAAGTGCATCCAACACAAACTCTTCAAGTGCATCCAACGGAACTTCTTCAAGTAGTGCAAGTTCAAGTTCCACCGCATCCAACTCCACTGTGAGTCTGGCCAAGGTGAAATTGAAAAAGGCTAAGGCTAAGAAGGGCAAAAAAGTATTGCTTCAGTGGAAGAAGGTATCCGGTGCCAGCAAGTATCAGGTTTCCTGTAGTATGAAAGCAAACTTTGCCAAGGCTAAGAAAAAGACTACTAAGGGTCTTAAGCTCACTGTGAAGAAGCTGAAGAAAAAGAAAAAATATTACTTCCGAGTTCGCGCTGTTTCCACCTCAAATGGAAGCACCGTATATGGAGCTTGGAGTAATGTCAAGAAAGTTAAAGTAAAAAAATAATTGACATTTAGGATTTTCCAGGTATAATTAAACCTAGTGAATATATTTTAAACCGTTGACCGAGAGAAGTAGGTACCGGATTCGTTTTCAGAGAGTCGCTGGTTGCTGTGAAGCGATAACGAGATGGTATTGAATGGACTCGGGAGGGCAGCTTGAAATCCTAAGGAGAGTAGACGCTGACGGAGACCAACACCGTTACAAGTTGGAGTGTATGTTAGTACATGTTGAGAGGTTCGTACTAGAGATAGGCGAACAAGCAGGGTGGTACCGCAGGAGAATTTACAGCTCTTGTCCCTTTCCTCATAGGAGGATTGGGGCAGGAGCTTTTTTAATACTCGAAAAACTCTCATGCCTTGTGCTGACCAAGGAAGAATGGAGGAATCAAAATGAAACCAAGAATGGAAGAATTAAAAGATTTCATGGGCCAATATGACATTTGTCCCATTCAGGAAGAAATCTACGCCGATGTGATCACACCCATTTATCTCTTGCGCAAAATTGCAGCCTGCAAGAAGAATTACTATCTTCTTGAGAGCGTAGAGGGAGGGGAAAAATGGGGTCGTTATTCCTTTATCGGCTATGACCCAGTCATGAGAGTGACCTGTAAGGAAGACAAGGTATGTATTCGAAGGGGTCAGGATACAGAGACCATAGAAACCAAGGATTCTCTGGCAGTGATTAGAGATCTTCTAAAGGACTACAGGGCTCCCAAAGTTGAGGGGATGCCACCCTTTGCCGGAGGCTTTGTAGGATATTTTGCCTATGCTATGATCGCCCACGCTGAGCCAAAGCTCAAGCTCAAGAGAGGGGATTTTGCAGACTATGACCTCATGCTTTTTGACAAGGTAATTGCCTATGACCACTTGAAGCAAAAGATTGTGATTGTGGCTAATGTGAGATTAAATGACAAATTAGAAGAAAATTATGCCAAGGCAAAGGCGGATATCAAGGGAATTATTTCTCTGATTCGCGACAATGCACCTCTTGTGGAAGATAAGGTTTATGACAAGGTAAACTTCCAGTCCAACGAGACGGAGGAAGAGTATGCCAAGCTGGTGGAAAAAACCAGAGATTATATATACGATGGAGATATTTTCCAGGCAGTTATTTCCAGACAGTTTGTATCCCCATATGAGGGCAGTCTCATTAACCCTTACCGGGTTTTGAGAACCACCAACCCATCCCCATATATGGTTTATATGAATATGGAGGATGTGGAGATTATGTCCACTTCCCCTGAAACCTTGGTGAGATTACAAGATGGTCGCCTGGTCACCTTCCCAGTGGCGGGATCAAGGCCTAGAGGGGCCACAGAGGAAGAGGATTTGGCCCTGGTGAATGATTTAATGTCAGATGCCAAGGAACTCTCAGAGCACAACATGTTAGTGGACTTAGGAAGAAATGATTTGGGTAGAATCTCAGAGTTTGGTTCTGTGGAGGTTACCAAGTACCAGATGATTCACAAGTACTCCAAGATCATGCACATTTGCTCCCAGGTGGAGAGTCAAATCAGCGAGGGCAAGGATGCCCTAGATGCCATTAAGTCCGTTTTGCCTGCAGGAACCCTATCCGGTGCCCCCAAAATCAGAGCCTGTGAAATCATTGATGAGTTGGAAAAAGAGCCCCGGGGAATTTACGGAGGTGCTCTTGGATACATTGATTTTAGCGGAAACCTGGATACCTGTATCGCCATCCGCATGGCCGTCAAGAAAAATGACAAGGTCTATGTTCAGGCGGGAGGAGGAATTGTGGCAGATTCAAAGGCCCACAACGAGTACATGGAATCCTACAACAAGGCCAAGGCAGTAATGCTTGCCATTGAAAATGCAAAGGAGGCGGTGCAGCCATGATTTTATTGATTGACAATTACGACAGCTTTTCCTACAACCTCTTTCAATTTTTTGGGAGCCTGACACCGGACATTATGGTCATTCGAAATGACGAGATGACTGTGGCGGAGATTGAGGCCCTGGCACCAAGCCATATTGTTCTGTCACCGGGACCTGGCTATCCAGGGGATGCCGGCGTCTGTGAAGACGTGGTAAGGGGCCTGGGTGGCAAAATTCCAATCCTGGGAGTGTGTTTGGGCCACCAGGGGATCTGCGAGGTCTACGGAGCCAAAATCAAGCATGCCAAGCAGCTTATGCACGGCAAGCAGAGTCGGGTAAAAATTGACAACAGCCAGCCGATTTTTCAGGGCCTGCCAGAGGAGATTCACGTGGCCAGATACCACTCCCTGATTGCAGACATAGATACCATTCCTCAGGAACTTCAGGTGATTTCCACAGACGAGAACAATGAGGTTATGGCGGTGAAGCACAGAGACTATGAGATTTACGGATTACAATTTCATCCGGAGTCAATTTTGACCCCAGATGGCATGAAACTTATAGAAAATTTTTTGAAGATTAAATAAAACGGAGGATGATAAAATGATTCAGGAAGCAATTCACAAGGTAATTAACAGTCAGGATTTGACTTATGAAGAGATGCTAGAGACTATGCAGGAGATTATGACAGGCGAGGCGAGCCCAATCCAGATGGCAACCTTCTTGACTGCCCTGCGCATGAAGGGAGAGACTGTAACAGAGATCACTGCCTCTGCAGAGGGCATGAGAAGTGTGGGAACCCACCTTGATCCTGGAAAAACAGTAGTTGAGATCGTGGGAACTGGCGGAGACGAGGTGGGAACCTTTAACATTTCCACCACATCAGCCTTTGTAGTAGCTGCAGCGGGTGTTCCTGTGGCAAAGCACGGCAACCGTTCGGTGTCCTCCAAATCTGGTGCGGCAGACATTTTGGAGTCTCTGGGTGTGAAATTGGCCCTGGAGGTGGATGAGGCCAAGAGAGTCTTAGACGAGACAGACATGGTATTTTTGTTCGCCCAGAAATATCACACAGCCATGAAAAATGTGGGACCAGTTCGCGCAGGCATGAAGGAGAGAACCGTATTTAACATTTTGGGACCACTCACCAACCCTGCCAACGCTACCCGCCAGCTCTTAGGTGTTTATGACATCGGTCTTGTGGAGGTTTTGGCCCAGGTAATGATGAACCTGGGGGTAGAAAACGGTTTTTCCGTTTGTGGTTCCGGCCTGGACGAAATTACAGTTCACGGTGTCACCCACTGCTGCGAAATCCGCAACGGACAGCTTAAGTCCTATGATATTACACCAGAGCAGTTTGGCTTAAAGACCTATCCACTAGAGGAAATTTTGGGTGGAAGCCCTGAGGAAAATGCCCAGATCACAAAGGACATTTTGTCAGGAAAAATCACAGGAGCCAAGAGAGACATTGTTCTTATGAACGCAGGAGCTGCCATTTACCTTGGCATCGACGGCATCAGCCTGGAAGAGGGTATTAAAAAGGCGGCAGAAGTGATTGATTCCGGTGCGGCCTACAAGAAGATGGAAGAGTTTGTGGCAGCTACCAATAAATAGGAGATTAGCATGATTTTAGATGAAATTGCAGCAAAGACGAGAATTCGCGTGGAGAGGGAAAAGGAAAAAGTTTCTCTAGAGGAAATGAAGGAGAAGGCCCTATCCTGTAAGCTTGACACAGGTTTTCCCTTTGAGAAAAGACTGGCAAGTCCAGGCATCACCTTTATTTGTGAGGTAAAAAAGGCTTCCCCTTCTAAGGGAGTTATTGCAGAGGACTTTGATTACCTGGCCATTGCCAGGGAATATGACCGGGCAGGGGCAGATGCCATGTCCATCCTCACAGAGCCGGATTACTTTATGGGAAGCATTGACTACCTAGAGGAAATTGCCGGGGAAGTAAAGGACATTCCTCTTTTGCGCAAGGATTTTACAGTAGATGAATATATGATTTACCAGGCCAAGGTGGCAGGGGCATCAGTGGTGCTTCTCATCTGTGCCCTCCTAGATGAAGATACGATTCGTAACTACATTAAAATCTGCGACCAATTGGGGCTTTCCGCCCTGGTAGAGGCCCATGACGGGGAGGAAATCAAGATGGCCATAGCCGCAGGGGCCCGGATTATCGGAGTTAACAATCGAAACCTGAAAGATTTTACAGTGGATATCCACAACGGAATCCGTCTCAGGTCCCAGGTGCCAGACCATATTTATTTTGTTGCAGAAAGTGGTATCAAAACACGCCAAGATATAGTAGAATTGGAAAATGGTAAGGTCAATGCCGTTTTAATTGGCGAGACCTTTATGAGAAGTCAGGACAAAAAGGCAATGCTTGCCGAACTAAAAGGAGAGTAAAAATGTCAAACGGAAGATTTGGCGTTCACGGGGGTCAGTATATACCTGAGACCCTGATGAATGCGGTAATAGAATTAGAAGAGGCCTATGACCACTACAAAAAGGATCCAGAATTTATTAAGGAGTACAATGACCTCTTGAATGAATATGTAGGTCGTCCATCCAGACTCTATTATGCAAGCCATATGACAGAGGATTTGGGTGGTGCCAAAATCTACCTCAAGAGAGAGGACTTAAATCACACAGGCTCCCACAAGTTAAACAATGCCCTTGGCCAGGCTCTTTTGGCCAAGAAAATGGGAAAGACCAGAGTGATTGCAGAGACAGGAGCAGGCCAGCACGGCGTGGCCACAGCTACCGTGGCAGCCCTTCTGGGATTGGAGTGCGAGATTTACATGGGTAAGGTGGATACAGACCGCCAGGCCCTCAATGTATACCGTATGGAACTTTTGGGTGCCAAGGTTCACCCGGTAACCAGCGGAACCCAGACCCTTAAGGACGCAGTCAATGAGACTTTGAGGGAGTGGACTAGAAGAATGGATGATACCCACTACATTATTGGTTCTGTTATGGGACCTCATCCATTCCCAACGATTGTCAGAGATTTTCAGGCAGTAATCAGCCGGGAAATCAAGTCTCAGATTTTGGAAAAGGAAGGAAGACTTCCAGATGTAGTCATGGCCTGTGTAGGTGGCGGAAGTAATGCCATCGGCAGCTTCTATGATTTTATTCCGGACAAGGAGGTTCGCCTGATTGGCTGCGAGGCGGCGGGACGAGGAGTCCACACCAAGGACACGGCGGCAACCATCGCCACAGGAAGTTTGGGAGTCTTCCACGGAATGAAATCCTATTTTTGCCAGGATGAGTACGGACAGATTGCCCCTGTATACTCTATTTCAGCAGGACTTGATTATCCGGGAATCGGACCGGAACACGCCAACCTCTACGACACCAAGAGAGCGGAGTATGTGTCTGTGACAGATGACGAGGCGGTAGAGGCCTTTGAGTACCTGTCACGCACGGAGGGAATTATTCCGGCCATTGAGAGTTCCCACGCCCTGGCCCATGCCATTAAGCTGGCGCCAACTATGAGCAAAGATCAGATTTTGGTTGTCACAGTTTCCGGCCGAGGAGACAAGGATGTGGCAGCAATTGCAAGATATAGGGGGATTGACATCCATGAATAAGATAAGTGAAGCCTTTGAAAATAAAAAAGCATTTATTCCTTTTTTGACAGCAGGAGATCCTAACCTAGAGGTTACCAGGGAACTCATTTTGACCATGCAGGAGGCGGGAGCAGATTTGATTGAAATCGGAATCCCATTTTCCGACCCAGTGGCAGAGGGACCTGTCATCCAGGATGCGGACATGAGAGCCCTGGCCTCCGGCACCACTACAGACAAGATTTTTGATATGGTAAAATCCATCCAGGACCAGATTCATGTTCCCCTGGTATTTATGACCTATATCAACCCAATTTATGTCTACGGCAAGGAAAAATTTGCCAGGAAGTCAGCGGACTGCGGAGTGGCTGGAGTTATTGTGCCAGATGTGCCTTTTGAGGAAAAAAATGAAATCAAGGACATTTTTAACAAGGAGGGACTTGAGGTGGTCTCCATGATTGCCCCAACAAGTTCTGACCGGGTAAAAATGATTGCCAAGGAAGCGGAGGGATTTGTCTACTGTGTCAGCTCCTTGGGAGTGACTG
>JAILSA010000084.1 GCA_024697885.1 Eubacterium sp.
TATAGTCCGAAGAGACTTGAACAGGAGGTAGTAAATGCCAGTAAATGTAGTGGGGGCAGGTTTAGCGGGCCTGTCTGCAGCCCTTTGCCTGGCAGAGGCAGGGACCCGGGTCAACTTAATATCGGCCCAGGCCTCGGAGAGAGCCCAGTCGGTTCTGGCAGAGGGAGGAATTAACGGTGCCCTCAATACCATGGGAGAAGGTGACCGGGTGGAGGACCATTTTGCTGACACCATAAAGGCGGGAGTCTACCTGGGCAATGAGGAGGCCATTCGAGGCATGACTGAGGCTGCCCCGGACATAATCCGGAAGCTGGCAGCCATGGGGGTTCCCTTTCACACCAGGGACCAGGTGATTTTGCAGAGAAACTTCGGTGGCCAGAAGAAAAAAAGAACGGCCTATGCCAGGTCTTCTACCGGGAAAATTCTCATGACGGCCATGATTGAACAGGTGAGAAAATACCAGGTACAGGGGCTGGTCAGAGTTTTTGACCACCACGAATTTGTGACTCTGAAAATTCAGGACAAGACCTGTCAGGGCCTCTATATAAGAGATACTTACAAAAACCGATTTCTCTACATGGAGGGCCCCACCCTTATGGCAGTGGGGGGAATGGCGGGACTTTTTCCCGGGAAGACCACAGGGAGTCTGACAAACTCCGGCTATGTCCAGGCCAGACTCTTGCGTCAGGGGGTAAACCTTGGCAACCTGGAGATGATTCAGTACCACCCCACCACCATGCAAATCTCCGGCAAGTCCTGTCTGGTTTCCGAGGCCGCCAGGGGAGAAGGGGCCAGACTCTGCGTGGAGCGCCAGGGAAAACTCTGGTATTTTATGGAGGAAAAATACCCGGAGCTCGGCAACCTGATGCCCCGGGATGTGGTGGCAAGAGAGGAATTTTTTGTGGCCAGAGACCCTGCCTGCGGCCGGCAGATTTATCTGGATTTTCGCCAGTTGCCAGACCGGACCTGGCGGGAAAAAATTCCGGATATGAGGGAGGAAATCATCCACTATTTCGGCCTGGATCCAAAGAAGGATTTGATTCCGGTAGAGCCGGGCATCCACTACTTTATGGGAGGGATTCATGTGGATAGAGACCACAAGACCAACCTGACCGGTCTTTTGGCGGCGGGGGAGTGCTGTGACCTCTACCACGGGGCCAACCGTCTAGGTGGAAATTCCCTTCTGGGGGCTATTTACGGTGGCCAGGTGGCGGCAAGGACGGCCCTTTCTCTGGCCTGGGAAGAAGAGGACAGGGAGCCTGTAGAGGTGGAGTCTGTAACCTATGAACCGGCCAGAGAAGACCTGGTAAAAAGAATCGGAGAGATTTTATTTTCCGCCCTGGGCATTGTCCGCTGTCAGGAAGAACTAGAAGAGGCCCTGGGCCAGTTAGAGGCCCTGAGAACCCAGGCAGTGGGACAGGGGGATTTTGACCGAATTGGCCTGGCTGAGGCCATGGTGGAATCTGCTCTTCTTCGGAGGGAGAGCAGAGGGGCCCACTACCGACAAGATTATCCGGATTTGGCAGAGGACATGAAGCGGCAGACCCTGGTTTTTGGGGGAGAGGAGCTTGCGTTTGGTTTTGAAGAAAAAAACACAGGAAATTAATTTAATAATCAAAATCTGTCGGAGAAATTCGCCGGAGGATGAGGCCTATTGGCAGGAGATTCCTTTTTCCAGTCAGGACCCTACAGTCACAGTGGCCAGTGCCCTGATTCAGATGAATGGGAATCCAGACCTGGTGGATGTCAGGGGCCAGAAGGTGGGGAGAATCGCCTGGGAGTGTTCCTGCCTGCAAAAAAAGTGCGGGGCCTGTGCCATGGTGATCAACGGCCAGCCAGGACTTGCCTGCGACTCTTTTTTGCGGAATTACCAAAAAAAAGGCCAGGTGGTGCTTGAACCCCTGAAAAAATTCCCCCTGGTAAGGGACCTTTTGGTGGACCGGTCTATTTTGTATGAAAATCTTAGGACCCTAAGGCTCTGGCTCCAGGAGGAGGTCAGGGTGGCGGATAAGGACAATGAGGTGACCTACCAGGCCTCCCGCTGTCTCCAGTGCGGTTGCTGCCTGGAGGTCTGTCCAAACTTCGCCCCGGGGGGAGATTTTTACGGGGCGCCGGGATTTGTTGTCAGCAGTCGCCTCCTGCCAAATCTTTCGGGACCGGAACTGGATCGTCTAAAGAAGGATTATCTGGACCACGAGTACGCAGGCTGTGGCAAGTCCCTGGCCTGTGCAAAGATTTGTCCGGCGGGAATTCCCACAGAGGAGCTTTTGGTAAATTCCAATGCCATTGCCCTGTCAAAAAGGATTGCAAAGGGTCGAAAAAAGTGATAGAGTGATACATGTGATTGCCTCAGGGCAGTCTGATTTCATTTAGATAGAAAATTCAAGGAGGGCAACATGAAGGAATTAAAGCCAATCAAAGAAGGAAAAGTTCGTGAGATTTATGACAATGGTGACAGCTTGATTATGGTGGCAACGGACCGCATTAGCTGTTTCGATGTGATTTTGCACAATGAGATTACCAAGAAGGGAACCGTTTTGACCCAGATGTCTAAGTTCTGGTTCGATATGACCAAGGATATTCTTCCTAACCATATGATTTCTGTGGATGTTAAGGATATGCCAGAGTTTTTCCAGCAGGCCAAATTCGACGGCAACAGCATGATGTGCAAGAAGTTGCAAATGCTTCCAATCGAGTGCATCGTTCGCGGCTATATTACAGGATCTGGCTGGGCTTCCTATCAGGAGAACGGTACCGTATGCGGTATCAAACTTCCAGAGGGACTCAAGGAGTCTGACAAGTTGCCTGAACCTATTTATACACCATCTACCAAGGCTGAGATCGGTGACCACGACGAGAATATCTCCTTTGACCAGAGCGTTGAGGTTCTTGAGAAGGAGTTCCCAGGCAAGGGAATGGAGTACGCTACCAAGCTTCGTGATTGCACTATCGCTCTCTACAAAAAATGTGCAGATTACGCTTTGGAGAAGGGCATTATTATTGCTGATACCAAGTTCGAGTTCGGTTTGGATGAAGAGGGCAACATCGTAATCGGCGACGAGATGCTGACACCAGACAGCTCCCGCTTCTGGCCAGCAGATGGATACGAGGCAGGACACAGCCAGCCATCCTTTGACAAGCAGTTTGCCAGAGACTGGCTCAAGACCAACAAGGACCACAACTGGACTCTTCCAGAAGATGTGGCACAAAAGACCATTGATAAGTACCTGCAGGGCTATGAGCTTTTGACCGGTGAGAAACTGTAATTCAAATCAGTTAGGAACAATTTATAAGCCGCTTCTCTTCCAAGAGGGAGAGGGGCGGTTTTTTTGTCGATAAATTCGGCGCCGAAACTAACCTTTTCACACCTATTTTAACTTAGATATATGGAAAATCCCCTCTGGATTTGTTACAATAAACCTAGTTTTTAACCAGATAAATGGAGGTAAATATGAATTCAAAAGATTACAGCAAACCAATTTCTTTGAGAGATGTAAAGGTAACTGATGATTTTTGGAAAAAGGAAATGGAGCTTGTGCGCCAGGAGATTATTCCCTACCAGTGGGAGGCCCTGAATGACAGGGTTGAGGGGGCCAGCCCAAGCTTTTGTATGAGAAACTTTAAGATTGCAGGCAAGCAGAACCAGGAGAGAAGGGAAAAGGGAGATGCCTTTGAGGAGCCTGTCTACACCTTCCGCGGTTTCGAGGCCCTGCCAGAGGACCCAGATAATCTTGAGGACAAGTTCTACGGCTTTGTCTTCCAGGACAGCGATTTTTACAAGTGG
>JAILSA010000115.1 GCA_024697885.1 Eubacterium sp.
CTCCCTGTCCATTGCAGACCGAATTGCCGTATGCAACCTCTGTGTGGAGGCGGGAGCAAAGACAGCCCTTATGGAAGTGGATGATGTGGCTATGGATTATCTCAAGGCCCATGGCAGAGAGCCAAAGGCCTGCTACCAGTCTGACCCGGATGCAATTTTTGCCCAGGTGATTGACATTGACCTTTCCACCATCCAGCCAATCGTTGCCAAGCCACACTTTGTGGACAATGTGGTACCGGCCAGGGAAGCTCTTGGCATCCACATTGATGAGGCCTTTTTGGGATCTTGTAACAACGGAAGAATTGAGGACCTCAGAGTGGGGGCCCAGGTGATCAAGGGCAAAAAGGTAGCGCCTAAGGTGAGATTTTTGGTGGTGCCAGCCAGTCGCGCTGTCTACCGTCAGGCCATGGAAGAGGGACTCCTGGACATCTTTATGGAGGCGGGAGCAATGGTTATGAATCCCAACTGTTCCGTCTGCTGGGGAGCCTGCCAGGGAGTCATCGGCCAGGGAGAGACCCTGATTTCTACAGGAACCCGTAACTTCAAGGGCCGTGCCGGTCACAAGGATTCCTTCGTGTATTTGGCATCTGCAGCAACTGTAACAGCCTCTGCCATTGCGGGAGAGATCACTACAGCAGACCGAGTTTGATAAAGTGGAGGTTAGAAAAATGAGTGATACATCTTTTACAGCGAAAATCTGGGTTTTAGGAGATGACATTGATACAGATATTATTTTGCCTACAGAGTATTTGGCCATGGAGACCGTAGAGGACATGAAACCCTATGCTTTTTCCCCTCTGAGACCGGAGTTGGCAGGCCTGATTCAGCCAGGTGACATGATTGTAGCCGGCAAGAATTTTGGCTGCGGGTCCTCCCGCGAGCAGGCTCCTGAGGTGGTAAAGGCCCTGGGAATTTCCTGTGTTGTAGCCAAGTCCTACGCCAGAATTTTTTTCCGCAATGCCATTAACAACGGTCTTCTCCTCATTGAAAATCCGGACCTCTATGATGTAGTGACGGAGGGAGAGACAGCCACTGTGACCCCGGGTAAGCAGATTGAGTACCAGGGCAAAACATTTGAAATCGCCTCTCTGCCAGACAACCTGATGGAGATTCTCAATGCAGGGGGCTTGGTAAAGGCAATGCGCAAGAGAAACGGTTTGGATTAAGAGGCAGTCTGGAGGATAAAAAGACATGGAACATACTTTAATTGAAAAAGTAATTGGAAATAAAGTGGGCAAGGAGGTTTGCCCGGGAGATATTGTTACAGTAGATGTGGACTGGTGTATGATCGACGACATTATGGTTCCCTTTGCTGTTCAGAAATTTGAGGAAATGGGATTTACCAAGGTTTGGGATCCGGACAAGGTGGTTTTGATTTACGACCATTTCCTGCCAGCTACCCAGGTGGATGACACCCGTCACTTCCATGCGGGAGACGAGTTCGCCGACAAGTACGGCCTGAAAAATGTCCACCGGACAGACGGTATCTGCCACCAGCTCATGACAGAGGCTGGCTATGTAAAGCCGGGAGATATTGCTTTTGGAACTGACAGTCACACCGTAACCTACGGCTGCGTGGGGGCTTTTTCCACAGGAATTGGTTACACAGAGATGGCTGGAATCCTGGGCACAGGAAAGCTTTGGCTCAAGGTGCCAGAATCCATTAAGGTTGTAGTGGAGGGAAAACTTCCATCCAACGTGACTTCCAAGGATGTAATTCTTCGTGTCATTGGAGATTTGACAGCCTCCGGCGCCACCTACCAGTCCCTGGAATTTTGTGGCGACACCTTTGATGACATGTCTGTTGCCAGCCGCATGACCATGACCAACATGGCAGTAGAGGCGGGAGCCAAGTGCGGAATTTTTGCCCCGGACCAAAAGACCTGTGACTACTGTGGCATAGAATACACAGAGGAAATCAAGGCTTTGAGACCGGATGAAAATGCCAGGTACAGCAGGGTTCTCACCTACCGGGCAGAGGATTTGGTGCCAGTTATGGCCTGCCCATCTCTGGTGGACAACATCAAACCTATTTCAGAGATAAAGGGCACCAAGGTTGACCAGGTATTCCTCGGCTCTTGTACCAACGGCCGCCTGGAGGATTTGCAGACGGCAGCAGCTATTTTGAAGGGCAAGCATATTGCCCCATATTTAAAAATGATTGTGACTCCGGCCAGTCGAAAGATTTACCGCCAGGCCCTTGAAGATGGGACTCTGGGAATTTTGTCCGACGCCGGTGCCATTATTACCACGCCGGGCTGCGGCCTTTGCTGCGGACGCGGAGGCGGAATCCTCTGTGACCACGAGGTGGTTGTGGCCACCAATAACCGAAACTTCTTAGGCCGTATGGGAACCAGCAAGGTAAATATTTACCTTGCCTCCCCAGCCAGCGCAGCGGCAACCGCCCTGGCGGGAGAGATTACCGCAGCCCCACTACTCTGATGCTTTAGGAGGGGCTTCCATGAGAACTCAGGAAAAAGTAATCCGTCAAAAATACAGGGATTTAGTGAAAAAATTGATTGAGAAAAAAATCAGCCTGTCCACCATGGAGTCGGCCACAGGGGGCCAGATTGCCTCCCTGATTACAGACACAGAAGGGGCATCGGAGATTTTTCCAGGAGGAATGGTGACCTATTCCAACCGGACCAAGATGGAGGCGGGTATAGACCCTGACTTGATTAGGAGCTACAGCGTCTACTCCCAGCAGGTGGCGGGAGCCATGGCCGAGTGCTGTAAGCAAAAGCTGGGGACGGATTTGGGAATTGGCGTCACGGGAACTATGGCAAATATAGACCCGGCCAATCCCAAGGATTCGGAGCCGGGTCATGTATACCTTGGCCTGGCCTACGGAGACCAGACCAGAACTTATGAAATTTGCCTGCCAGTTATGGAAAGCCGCCTGGCCTATAAACTGGCAGTGGCAGAAAAAATCTGCCGGGAAATTGAATATTTAACTCAGTCACTCGATTAAAACCAGGATCTGGAGGAATTATTTTCTCCAGATTTTTCTTTCCTTGGCCTGGGCGATCAGGTCGTCGCGAAAATCCGGATGGGCAATGGAAATCAGGCGCTCCGCCCGCTCCCAGGAGGTGGCCCCCTCCAAATTTACCACCCCGTACTCCGTGGCCACATAGTAAATCTGGCTTCTAGGGGAGGTAATGATTTCCCCATTAAAGGCGGGCTGGATGCAGGAGACCACCTTGCCGTCCTTGCCGGTGTAGGTGGAGTTGAGGCAGATAAAGGCCTTGCCACCCTTGGAGATGGAGGCTCCCTCGAGGAAGTCTAACTGGCCGCCGGTGCCGGAAATCTGTCGGCTGCCCACGCTCTCAGAGCTGACCTGGCCGTAGAGGTCCACGCTGATACAGCTGTTGATGGAAATCATGTTGTCAATCTGGCCAATGACCTCGGGCTTGTTGACGTACTCCAGAGGGTAGGCCTTAATGCTTGGGTTGTTGTCCAGCCAGTCGTAGAGTTCCTGAGACCCCAGGGCAAAACCCAAAACGCTCTTGTAGCGGTTGAGATTTTTCTTCTTATTGGTGAGCTTGCCCGCCCGGTGAAGCTCCAGGTAGGCGTCGGAACAGAGCTCCGTGTGCATGCCCAAATCCTTCAAATCCGACTGGGCCAAAAGTTTTCCCACCGCATTTGGCATGCCTCCAATACCGATTTGCAGGGTAGACCCGTCCTTGATGTAGGGGAGGATGAGCTCGGCAATGGCCTTTTCCTGAGGGGTAATTGGGTGGGGTTTAGGTGAGTCCAGAGCATCGTGTGGCCCCTCCACCACATAGTCCACCTCAGAGATGTGGACGCAGTCGTCGTAGCCTCCTCGCACATTGGGGAGGTTTTCATTGATTTCCAAAATCACAATGTCTGCCTGGCGAAGGATTTCCGCCGAGGTTCCCGTATTCAGGGAAAAATTAAAATAGCCGTGGCGGTCCATGGGTGGCACGGAAATCATGGCCACATCCACATGGAGAAAAAACTTGTAGTAGGCAGTCAGGTTGTGAAAGACCATAGGGGTAAAAAAGCAGAGGCCCCGGTCGCACAGCTTGCGCTCGTAGGAGGAGCAGTGCCAGGTATTGTAGACAAAATGCTTCTGGCTCTCATCGCACTCCGCCACCTCAATAGGGCCGGGAAGCAGGTTGCCTCGAATTTTTACATCCCAGAGCTCGTCCCGGCGCTTGGCCAGGGCCCGGTCTAGAAGAACCGGCTTGGCAGTACAGGAGGTGTAATCCACCCAGTCCCCGTCCTTGACCACCTTGACAGCCTCTTCCGGACTCCTTAATTTTCCTCGGTATTCTGCGTAGTAATCCATAATTTAATCCCTCTCTTTCCCCTGGCGGGAAACAATCCCCAAAATCTACCTCTATCATAACATATTTACCAAAGGATTTCTCTTTTATTTGGTCTTTTTTTGTGGTATTATGAACTATATATCCTAAAGGGAAAAGGAGGAAAAACCATGGGATTGATTAAAGCAATTGCAGGAGCGATTCAGGGACAGATGGCAGACCAGTGGAAAGAGTATTTTTACTGTGATTCCATGTCCAATGAGGTTTTGATGACTAAGTGCCAGAAGAGAACAAATAGCAAGTTTGGCACCAAGAACAATGGAAATGATAATTTGATTACCAACGGATCTGTCATCGCAGTCAATGAGGGACAGTGTATGATTATTGTAGATCAGGGTAAAGTAGTAGAGTTTTGTGCAGAGCCTGGAGAGTTTTTGTATGACACCTCTTCCGAGCCAAGTTTGCTCTATGGAAGTCTGGGGGAGACTATTAAACAGACCTTCTCCAATGTAGGTAAGCGTTTTACCTTCGGTGGTGACACAGGAAAGGACCAGAGAGTTTACTTCTTCAACACCAAGGAGATTATGGGCAACAAGTACGGAACAGCCAGTCCAGTGCCATTCCGCGTGGTGGATGCCAATATTAATTTGGATGTGGACATCAGCGTTCGCTGTAACGGAGAGTATTCCTTCCAGATTGTGGACCCACTTTTGTTCTACACCAATGTGGCTGCCAATGTGACAGACGAGTACAGGGTAGACACCATTGAGAGCCAGTTAAAAACTGAGCTTATGACTGCCCTGCAGCCTGCCTTTGCAGAGATTTCCGCCATGGGAATTCGATACAGTGCAGTGCCTGCCCACACCATGGAGTTGGCAGAGGCTCTCAACAAGCAGTTGTCTGAGAGATGGACCAAGCTTCGTGGAATCAAGGTGGTTTCCTTCGGTGTAAATGCCATCAAGGCATCCGAGGAAGACGAGCAGATGATCAAAGATCTGCAGAAGACAGCAGTATTTACCAATGCCAGCATGCTGGGTGCCAAGATTGGTAGTGCTCAGGCTGAGGCTATGGTGGCAGCAGCTTCTAACGAGTCCACAGGACCAATGATGGCCTTTGCGGGAATGAATTTGGCAAACCAGGCCGGTGGTATGAATGCCCAGGGACTTATGCAGATGGGACAGCAGCAGGCAGCAGCGCAGCAGGCGGCTCAGGCTCAGGCACAGCCTCAGGCAGCTGCCGGTGGAGCTAGTTGGACCTGTGCATGTGGAACCACCAACACTGGAAAATTCTGTGCAGAGTGTGGAAAACCAATGCCAGAGCCAGTAATGGGATGGACCTGTTCCTGTGGTGCCATTAACCAGGGCAAATTCTGCCAGGAGTGCGGAGCCAAGAAGCCAGCAGGTGCACCACTTTACAAGTGTGATAAGTGTGGTTGGACTCCAGAGGACCCACACAATCCACCTAAGTTCTGCCCAGAGTGCGGAGATGTATTTGACGAAAATGATATTCAGTAATTAGGAATTTTTCATGAGATATATTATTTATTTTATAGTGATAGGATTTGTGTTAGGAGCGGTGATTACAGGTGTTAGCCTCTATCGCAAGATAAAAAGGAATGTCCGGGATTTTTCCCGGCAGGCCTTTGGCACAGACGATATCAAAGCGGGAGTCAGGGCCATGCAGGAAGAAGTGGCCAACACCCCCAAGTCCGTATCCGGGATGACAAGTCTTATGCTTCCCAAGATTAGCAGGGACTTTCCGGATTTTAATTATGACGAGGCCAAGAGTAGGACAGAGGCAGAGCTCATTTCCTTTCTCCAAGCCCTAGACGAGAACCGTCCAGAGCTTATGCTAGAGGGAACGGAGGAGATGAGAAGGCAGCTGTCAGCCCAGATTCAGTCCAACAGGGACCAGGGCCTTCGCACACGATTTCAACAGGTGAAAATTCACAGGACGGAGATCCACCAATACCGCAATACTGCGGGTCGCTGTGTTATCACTTTTCAGACCGCATTGGAATGTTATTCCTATGTGACAGATACTAAGGGCAAGCTGGTTTCCGGCTCCAGGGACTACAAGTACCAGACCAAGTTCAACACGGACTTAATCTACATCCAGGACCGGGATTTGGTGGAAAAAGAGACAGACGCAGCTCTGGGGATCAACTGTCCAAATTGTGGTGCACCTTTGAAAAATTTAGGCGCCAAGCACTGTGAGTATTGCGGGTCCCCTGTGGTGGAACTCAATATCCGGACTTGGAATTACAGCCTAATTAAGGAAGTAAAGTAGTATAAAATTGGGATTTATCCCTGGAAATGGAGGAATGAATATGAGTTGGGACATTAATTGGAAAATGGTTGGGAGTTTTGTAGGTGGTATTGTTTTTGGTACTGCAGGAATCAAGGCATTGTCCAGTAAAGATGCCAAAAAAGCTTATGTTCACTGTACGGCAGCAGCCCTCAGAGCAAAGGATTGTGTCATGGAGACTGTGACTACAGTACAGGAGAATGCTCAGGACATTTACGCAGAGGCCAAGGACCTCAATGCCAAGCGTGAGGCAGAGGAAGCAGAAGCAGAATTTGAGGACGTAGAATAATTGTGCCAAAGAGTAAAAGGGAGTGTTTCCTGTGAAATTTTGTTTAAAACATGAAACAAGTGGCCGCATGCGCCTTCATGTCGGACAGAAGAAAATGTCCTTTGAACAGGCGGACATACTGGAGTATTTTTTATCTGAACTCCCGGGAGTTACCGGGGTAAAGGTCTATGACCGAACCTGCGATGTGGTCATTCACTTTACAAAAAACAGAAATGAAATTCTCAGACAGCTGCAGAGCTTCCACTACGAGGACATTGAGGTCCCCGATGGATTGCTGGAACATTCCGGAAGGGCAATCAACGCCGAGTTCCAGGACAAATTGTTCTGGCGCATAGTATTTCGTTATACAAAAAAATTACTTCTTCCCTTGTCCCTAAGGCCGATTTTTTGCGGGGTCAAGTCCGTAAAGTTTTTGAAAATGGCCCTAAAAAGTCTGAATAAGGGAAAATTAGAGGTGTCCGTTTTGGACGCCACAGCCATTGGAGTCTCTCTTTTGAGGGGAGATTATAAAACCGCTTCCTCCGTCATGTTCCTTTTGAATATGGGAGAAATTTTGGAGGAGTGGACGCACAAAAAATCCGTTGATGACCTGGCACGCAGTATGTCCCTTCAGGTAAAGAAGGTTTGGGTCAAGACTCCTCAGGGAGAGGTTTTGGTAAAGAGCAAGGAAGTGAAAGAGGGAGACGAGGTGGTTGTCCATATGGGAACCATAGTACCATTTGATGGTGTGGTTCTGTCCGGTGAGGGCATGGTCAATCAGGTGTCTCTGACGGGAGAGGCGCTTCCGGTACACAAGCGACCGGGGGATTATATCTATGCCGGCTCCGTCTTAGAAGAAGGTGACCTTTCCTTTGATGTAAAGAAAAGTGGAAAAAGCAGTCGCTACGAAAAAGTAGTGGCCATGATTGAAGAATCGGAAAAACTCAAGTCCGGCTTAGAGAGCCGAGCAGAGCATTTGGCGGACTCCCTGGTTCCATGGACCCTGGGAGGAACAGCCTTGGTCTATCTTCTTACCAGAAATGTGACCAAGACCCTTTCCGTTCTGATGGTAGATTTTTCCTGTGCCCTCAAAATGGCTACTCCTATTACAGTTCTCTACGCTATTC
>JAILSA010000136.1 GCA_024697885.1 Eubacterium sp.
TTCTACATTCGCACCGGCCAGATGAATGGCTGCTTTTACGTAGTTCTCACAGACCAGGAGGGAAAACCATATTTCCTCAGCGAGTTTACCAGCAAATAATTTAAAACGAGGTTTTTTATGACAACAGAACAATTACTATTAGGAAGGTCCGCAGAGCTGACTATGCTGCGCCAGAGCCGCTTCGGCGTCTACTTAACCAGCCAGAGCGATCCAGGCTTTGAGGTCCTTCTTCCCAACAACCAGGTACCAAAGAATATGCAAAAGGGAGATAAGATTGAAGTTTTTCTCTACAAGGATTCTGAGGACCGCCTGATTGCCACCACCACCTGCCCTCACTTGAAAATGGGACAGGTAGGGGCTCTGACCGTCAAGGATGTAACCAAAATCGGTGCCTTCCTGGACTGGGGCTTGGCCAAGGACCTTTTTCTTCCATTTAAGGAGCAGACCAGCCGGGTTCGTCCCGGGGACAAGGCCTTGGTAACCCTATACCTGGACAAGAGCGACCGCCTGTGTGCCAGCATGCACGTCTACGACTTTTTGTCCTGCGACTCCCCTTACCAAAAGGGAGATCACGTGGAGGGCTTTGTCTATGAGATCACAGACAGCTTCGGCACCTTCGTGGCCGTGGACCAGACCTATTCCGCCCTTTTGCCACACAATGAAATGACCAGGGACCTTAAGGTGGGTCAGACCATCCAGGCCAGAGTCAAGGAGGTGACAGAGGAGGGCAAGCTGACCCTCAGCCTCCAGGAAAAGGTAAAGGTTCAGATGGGCCTTGATGCCGAAAAGATTTTGACCCGTCTAGAGGAGTCCGGCGGCAGCCTTCCCTTCCACGACAAGACTGCTCCTGAGATTATTAAGCGGGAGTTTCAAATGAGCAAAGCGGCCTTTAAGAGGGCCATCGGCAGACTTCTGAAGGAGAAAAAAATCGAACTGATAGACGGCGGCATCCGTTTAAAATAAGAAATGCCCTTAACCAAAAAATCCGGAAAGCTTTTCCTCCTTGGAAAGGCCTTCCGGGTCTTTTTTAATTATCCAAAAATCTCATTCGATTATCTGTCTTTCTCTTTGGCCTCTCTGCCATGGTCTTTGGAACATTTACTCCCGCCGCATCCTTAAGGCCTGCCGCCAGATTGCTGCGGCACTTATCGCAAAACCTTCCGGTCTTAATGGAAACCCCGCAGCTCTCACAGGGGATTCCTATTGGGGAGTCGTCGGAAAAAACCAGGCGCTCCTCTCGAATCCAGCGGTGAATCTGCCGAACCGTTACATCCATCTCCTCCGCCACTGTCTTAATATCTGCATTTGGATTTTCTCGGATATATTTTTTTACCTCGACGAATTTGTCCTCTAGCATCTTTTGGCAGTTGGGGCATATCCTCTCTCCTCGAATATAGTTAAAGAGCCTTCCACAGCTCGTGCATGGTAAAATCTCCATAGCATTCCCTCCTCCATCATATGACTATTGTCTGGCATCTGTTCCCGTGCACAGGCAGGCAAAGTAAATCTTTCCCGCACCGGCTTCCTTGAGTTGATGAGCACAGGCCTCCAGGGTGGTCCCTGTGGTGTAAATATCGTCCACCAGCAAAATGTTTTTCCCTGAAATAGATTTTTGGCAGGCCTCTGACAGGGCAAAGGCTGACTTAAGATTTTCCACCCTCTCCTTGTCATTCAGACCGTTCTGGGGTCGGGTGTGACGAATTCTCATAAGGTGGTGGTTCCACAGGGGCAAATTCAGGCCCTTGGCCAGGGTCCGGCCAATAAGCTCTGCCTGGTTGTAGCCGCGAAAGCCATACCTTCTTTTGTGGAGGGGCACAGGAATCAGGGCATCTAGTCCCCATCTTCTCATTAGGCTTCCCCGGCGGGAAAGCAGGGCTCTGCCATAAATCTCCGCCTGCTGATAGCCGCCCCCGTACTTTAAATCCATCATTAACATTTTCATCTCCGGTGTGTAAACCCAAAGGGCTGTCCCCGCCTCTAACAGGCTTTTTTTCCTGCCACAGTCCAGGCACAACTCTGTCTCCACCGAATCCACCGGCTTGCCACAGTGCTTGCAGCAGGGCTCAGAAATCCAGGGGAGCTTATCCCTGCAAACAGGGCAAAAATCCGCCTCTTCCTCTAAGCCCCTGGCCTCCCCACAAAGAGGGCACTTGGCCGGGTAAAGTATCTTCCAAAAATCCAATTTCTATCTCCCTCTATTATAGCATTATCCTATTATTTTTGCATCCTTTTATTCCTCAGAAATCTCCACAATTCGCTGGGACAAGGAAGAATATCTCTCCTGGTCCGACTGGTTTTTGATCATCTGGCGAACGGTGTCCTTTTTGCCCACAATCACCACGCAGGATTTGCCCCTGGTAACTCCTGTGTAGAGCACATTTCGGTTCATAAGAGGTCTGGGTCCGGAAAAGACTGGCAAAACCACTGCCGGGTACTCGCTTCCCTGGGACTTGTGAATGGTGGTGGCATAGGCTAGCTCTAACTCCGCCATTTCCGCCTGACTGTAGGTCACATATTTTTCCTCGTCAAAAAGCACCGTCATCTGCTTGTCAAAATTATCAATGTCCTGGATGATGCCGCAGTCCCCGTTAAAAACTCCGGTTCCCTCCTCAATGCAATAGCCGTTGTAGCCCCGGATTTCCCACTTGATCTGATAGTTGTTCTTCATCTGCATCACCTTGTCTCCCTCCCGGAAGAGACTGCCGTGGGCCTCGATCTGGTTCTTGTTCGGCGCCTCCGGGTTCAGGTATTTCTGCAAAATCTCATTGCAGCGGTAGACCCCTAGCTCCCCTTTTTTCATAGGGGTCAGAACCTGGACATCATAGGGCTGGCACTTGGTGTAATTTGGCATTTTTTCCTTCACTAACCAGAGCATCATCTGGAGAACGTCGTGGGGATTTTCCCTCTCGAGACAGAAGAAGTCCTTGCTGTCGTTGTCTAGAGAAATCTCCTGGCCGTCGTTGATTCTGTGGGCATTGACTATGATGTCGCTCTCTGCTGCCTGGCGGAAAATCCGGTTGAGCCTGACTACATTGAAGCAGTGGGAGTCTATTACATCCCTGAGAACATTGCCCGGTCCCACGCTTGGCAGCTGGTTCACATCCCCCACCAGAATCAGGCGGGTCCCCACTGCCACCGCCTTTAAAAGGTTGTGGAAGAGAAAAATATCCACCATGGACATCTCGTCTATAATAATCACATCTGCCTCTAGAGGGTTCCACTCGTTGCGCTCGAATTTGCCCTGGCTGTCCCCTCCTTCGTCGCCCAAGGCCCCGTTAAATTCTAAGAGCCTGTGGATGGTCTGGGCCGTGGCCCCTGTGGCCTCGGACATGCGCTTGGCCGCCCTTCCCGTAGGAGCCGCCAGAAGGATTTCCAGGCCCTGGGCCTCAAAGCAGTGAATAATCATGTTGATGGTGGTGGTTTTTCCCGTTCCCGGTCCTCCCGTCACCACCAAAAGTCCGCTGGATAGGGCCTCTTGCACCGCCAGCCTCTGCTGGTCGTCTAGCTGTATTTTTTCCTTTTCCTCCATGGACTCAATGAAGGCCTGGTAGCCGTCGTCCCTTCTTGTCATAGGAATATTTAAGTCCCAGAGCATGCGGGCGCAGTTGCACTCGGCATAATAGAGGCTGGGAAGGTAGACATGGCGGTCCTTGCTGATAATCAGGGTCTTGTCTAGTTCCATTTCCTCCACCATGTCCATGGCGGCCTCCACCCCCACTCCTAGCTGGGCCACCATTTGCTCTAGAAGAAGTTTCTCCGGCATGTAGACATAGCCCCCCTGGGTTCCCTGGCCCAGAACATAAAGAGCCCCTGCCCGAATTCTCCTGGGTGAGTTGTAGTCCACTCCCGCCTTCCTGGCAATCTCATCGGCAATCTTAAAGCCCACTCCCTGAATGTCCTCAGCCAGCTGGTAGGGGTTTTCCCTCACAATCCGGTAGAGGTCCATGCCGTAGGCCTGGTAGATTTTCACTGCCAAATTGTTGGAAATTCCATAGTCCTGGAGAAAAAGGCTGGCAGACCGCATTTCCCTTTTTTCCTCAAACTGTTTGGCTATGGACCTGGCCTTCTGGTCGGAAATTCCCTTGACCTCCGCCAGGCGCTCGGGCTCCTTTTCTATAATCTCAAAGGTCTTGTCCCCAAACTTGTCCACAATGCGCTTGGCTAAGCCGCCCCGGATGCCCACAATGGCGCCGGAGCCAAGGTATCGGAGCATGGCTATTTCATTGTCCGGCTCCTGAACGTCAAAGGTCTGGACCTTGAGCTGCTCCATGTAAACCGGGTGCTGGACCATTTCCCCTGTGACGCGGACATATTCTCCCTCGTTAATAAAGGGCAGGTTGCCCACACAGGTCTCCGTCTCCCCGTCAGACAGCTCCAGCTCGAACACCGTATAGCCCGTGTCTGGACTTCGAAATATTATATGGGTCACATAGCCCTTTCTCTCTTCCATTCCTTACTTCCTTCCTCATAAAAAAAACTCCCATCTGTATCCTACTATCATAAGACACAGGCGGGAGCTCTGTCAATTTTTATCATTGTCGGACTCAACATCAGCCCTGAGTCGTGGCATCGGAGGCAGTGGAGTCTGTGTTTACTTCTGTCACAGCCTCTGTGGTCTTGCCGCTGTTGGCCATAATAGAATTGTAGAGCTGGTCCGCAATTCCCAAGGACTGGCCGCTGCCCATCATAGAGGCAGACAGGGACTGAAGATAGGTGTCCTGGAACATTTCTAGATAGTCGTTACCAGAATCCTCCTCGTCACCAGCCAGGGTCTTGGCAGACTCTAGCATTCCCTTGTACATCTGCTCAATCATGTAGGCCTCAAATTCCTTGCAGGCCTCTAGAGTTTCCTCGTCGGTAGAGGCGTTTTCAATCTGGTTAGAGATTTTGCTAACCTGTGAATTGCTGGTATCCATATCATAATTCAACATATAGGTGTTATCTACTGATATCGCCATAAGCACTACCTCACTTTATTAGGAACGAAGATTATTGGCCTGCTGGAGCATTTCGTCTGAGGCGGTAATGGCCTTGGAGTTCATCTCATATGCTCTCTGGGCAATAATCATGTTAACCATTTCATCTGCTGCCTGGACATTGGAGCCCTCCAAATATCCGGACTTGATCACAGCGCCCAAACTGCCGGCGTCCGTTACTGTAGCCTGGCCGGAGGCTACTGACATCTCGTAGGTGGATTCTGACGCCTTGGTAAGTCCCCCTGGATTAGGGAAGGTAGCAAGGCCAATCTGGATTCCAATATTTTGCATATTGTTGTTGGCATCTGGGTATGCCAGGTTTCCGTATTGATCCACCGCAATCTTGTTGGTGCTATAGGTGGCAGCCAAAACAATAGGCTTGCCGTTGGTGTCCAAAACCGGGTGTCCCTCGCTGTCGGTCAGGGCCGTTCCCGTAGTGGTGATGGACATGTTAAAATGACCATTTCTGGTATAGGCTGTGCTTCCATCGTCCTTTTGGACCATGAAAAATCCGTCTCCCTGAATGGCATAGTCAAACCGGCCGTTGGATGTATTAAGAGCACCCTGAGTAAAATCCGAGGAAATAGAACCGATTCTGGTTCCCAGACCCACCTGAGCACCAATAGGCTTTGCCTCTCCTGTAGAGGTGGTGGTTTTTACCTGCATATTCTGGTAAATCAAGCTCTTAAAATTGGCCGTCTGTGTCTTGTATCCTGTCGAATTGATATTGGACAGGTTGTTGGCTATTA
>JAILSA010000139.1 GCA_024697885.1 Eubacterium sp.
TGATGACCTGACTGTAGGCATCGTCGTACTCCACCTGGTTAATGACTCCGTCCGCCAGCATCTGGTCCAAAATACGATTTTTTCGATCTACTGTATTTTGATAATTTTCAATTGGGTCGTAAAGAGTTGGGTTGTTTGGAATGGCGCAGAGGAAACAAATCTGGCCCAAACTCAAATCCTGGCAGCTCTTGCTAAAATATCCCTTGGCCGCCGCCTCAATGCCGTAGTAGCCATTGGCAAAATAAATGGTATTGAGATAAAATTCCAAAATCTGGCTCTTGGTATACTTTTCCTCCAGGCCTGTGGCGATGAAAATCTCCTTGATTTTGCGCTCATAGGTCTTGTCTGTGTTCAAAAAGACTCCCCTGGCCAACTGCTGGGTAATGGTGGAAGCACCCTGGGTCTTCTCTCCGTTGTTCTTGATCAGGGCCACTGCTGCTCTCACAATACCCTTCATATCAATTCCATTGTGGCTGTAAAACTTCTTGTCCTCTGTGACAATCATAGCGTCCTGAGCGTACTTAGGAATCTTGTCAATGGAGAGATAGTAGGCGTCCTTGTCTCCCTTTAGAACTGCCAACTGCTTGCCCTTTTTGTTGTAGGCAATGGTGGTCTCGGAGCTTCGGAAGGTTTCCTCCGTGGACTCCTCCACCAGGCTCTCCGCCTCTGTCATCATTGAAATCACCTGGTCTCCGTACTTGATATAGAGCACCAGACCTCCCACCAAAATCGTGGACAGGATGATGAGCAGAAAAACTTTGACCACAAGCCAAAATTTCCCGTGTTTTTTTACTTTCTTATTCTTAGCCATTACGACTGACCTCCATTAAACTCGGATGTAGTTTACCCCTCTAGTGATTTTAGAAATATGTAGGGCCTCCTCCGCCTCCTGCATAAAGCTGGAAAAATCCACTGCTCCGTGCTTGATGGCCGCCCCAGCACTAAAGCCAGGCATCAGGCCTTCCACCCTATAGTTTACACCCTTCATTTTTTCCATAATACTATGGATCACGGCATCAATCTGACCCTCTTCCTCATTTTGGAAGTAGATGAGGATTTTGCCGTCCTCGTACTGGTCAAAAATTCCCATGCTGCCCACCTCTAAATCAGCAATCTCTAAGAGATTTCTCATAATCAGATCGCAGCAGGCAACCCCGTGACTTTTTTGTATATTCCGAAAGTCGTCCACAGAGATAATGCCCAAACCGTGGCTGTCCTCCAGGTCCGCCTTCTGAATTCTCATGCGAACTTTATCCTTGACTCCGTGGTAGACATGCTGGTAGCTTCTAGTTCCCGTATCCTGCTTCTCTAAGACCTCGTCGTGGATATTTTTGATTCGGCCCACAATCCTGCGAACCTTGCCCTCTGTATCTACCACACTAGAGTAGGTGAGTTTGTGCCACTCATATCCCCGGTTGGAAATCTGGGTCAGATACTCAAAAGATCCCTGGGTCTTGGACTTTTGCGCCAGGCCCAGGTGGTGAAATACCAGGGAGATATAGTCCGGATGAACCACCTCTCCTTCCTTTAAAAGCCTGGTCAGATGAGGTACCCGGTGTCGGATATAGTCTCCTGTCATCTCCTTCATGGAAAAATTCATGGTATCCCTATCCGTATCAATTTCAAAGAGGATCTCATTGGTGGTCTCCTCCAAAATCCGGTAGCGCTCCGCCTGAATCACCAACTCGTTCTCCAGATTTTTCTTCTGAGTCACATCCTGAATCAGAGCGGCAAAAAGATAGGAATTCTCCCTCTTCTCAATCAGAGTTCCCCGGACCCAGATATAGTGGCCCTGGTCCTCCAAAACATTGTAGTTGAGAGTGCAGTCTAACACCGTACCATTGGCCACTGCATCCCTTGCCGCCTCCAGGAGAAGGGCGTGATCCTTGTCCGCCACAAAATGGCGCAGGGCCTTGGCTGTAGTTTTTCTCACGCGGGTACTGCCAAAGACTAGGGCAAAGGCTCCCTCACTGATATATCGGGGATAGATTTCCTCCCCCTCTACTTCAAAGAGTCCTACCCCTCCAACAATCAGATTGTTAAATGTATTCAAAAATGGCTGAAAGGATTGTATCATACTCTCAATGTCTTTGTTTTTGTCCCCCATGATCATTCTCCTCCTTATGGCTGGCGTCCTTCTCTTGGCCCATTAAGGCAAATTATATTATATCCTACTTCACACTATCTTGCAAAGAATTTCTCTGTCTATGACCTCCGCCCGGTGAGCCCAGGTGTGACCAGCCGCCGCCGTCTCATAGGCCGCCTTTTGCATGGCCTCCCAGCGGGGTCTATCTGCCAGCAAATCCCGCATGGAATCTGCCAGGCAGTCCAGCTCATCTAGCTCATAAATCATAAGGTCCTTCCCCGGGCCAAGGTGGTCCTGAA
>JAILSA010000146.1 GCA_024697885.1 Eubacterium sp.
CAAGAACACAAACATCAAAGACTTCAAGCGCGACTTGATGTTGGGTGAGGTATTCTATCGCTAAGATGGAGTTTGTTCTTACAACTTAATTTAGTAAATTTTGAAGGCTTGGTAGCGATATTGCCACCAGGCCTTCTTTTATAAGAGAATGGGGGTTTTTTATGAGTCAGGAAATCAAATACCCGGTAGCGCCACCGGAGCAGCCACCGAGAGATATTTTTTCCGGAAAATTTGACCAAAAGGATTTGGGTCTTTGGTTGACCCACGACCCAGCGATTTTCCAGGATCCGGACACAGATGAGTACTTCATCTATGGAACCGATGCCATTTGCCAGAGGTCTAAGGATTTGATCCACTGGGACCGCGTGGGCAAGGTGGTAGAGGAGCCAACGGCAGAATCCCAGGAGTGGGTAGGCACCAAGAATATCTGGGCGCCAGATATGGTCAAGGTGGGAGATGAGTACCGTCTCTACTGCTCCAATTCATCCTTTGGAAGTCAGACATCCTGTATTTTTACAGCAGTATCCAAGAAGCCGGAGGGCCCTTTTGAGCCCAAAGATTGTGTGGTAAAGACCAACGAGAAGGCCCCTCTCAATGCCATTGATGCCAACATTATCCGGGATGAAAAAAACGGAAAGATGTATATGGTTTACGGATCCTTTTGGGGTGGAATTTACATTCTTGAGTTAGATGAGAAGACTGGTCTGGCCGCAGAGGAAGGCTTTGGCAAATGCATCGCCACCCGTCCGGCCTGGTTGAGCGGGGCAATTGAGGGACCTTATGTGATCTACAATGAGAAGACGGATTATTATTACCTCTTTGTTTCCTACGGCTCCTTAAAGAGCGATTACCAGATTCGAGTTGCCAGAAGTAAGGATGTCTTGGGACCTTATGTGGACTTCAATGGAAGAGAGATGACAGATACAGACGACCCATACAATCAGGTGGGCCAGATGGTATTTTGTGGTTATCAGTGGTCACACGGCGTAGGCTATATGGGACCGGGACACAACTCTGTCCTTCACAATAAGGAGGATCAGTGGTTTCTTGTTTACCACATTCGCCAAAAGAATTTTGTGGAAGATTGGTTGGAGCCATCCACCATGCAGATTCGCAAGATTTTCTGGACAGAGACCGGTTGGCCAATTGTTTCTCCTGAGCCATATGCCGGAGAGGTGGACCAGGAAATTCCCCTGGAGGCTTTCTTTGGAAAATATGAGAGAATTAATCTGGTTAAGTCCCTGCCACAGGGAATCCAGACGGCAGTTCCTATGAAAATCAACCGCTGTGAGTGGGGTGACTACTATGAGTCCTCTTCGATTCAGGGAAATTGGGTATACGAAAATGGCAAGTTTACTATTACTTACGGTCCCCATACAGAGGAGTGCTTTGTCACTGCCATCTGGGATCATGAGAGAAAATGTCCAAGTCTTGGACTTTGCGGTCTGTCTCAGGACGGCGTGCCATTTATTGCCAAGAGAATTGGGGATTTGCCAGAGAGATAATTATAAGATGATTGGCCTGTGCTGAAATTCGTTTTTTCTGGTCTCACCGTATTTTTGCTGCCAGATCAGGCGGTAGAGGTGGGAGGCCAAAAGGTCCTTTTGCAAAAGGGACTGGCCATGGGAATCCAGGAGATTTTGGTCCACAGCCAAGGAATTGAGAATAGAACAGTCAGTGATTTCCCGAAGGAGATGACTGGCTGTTTTTTTCATGCCAAGAAGGCGGAGGTAGGGCAGGGTCATGTCCCTGTCTTTCAGGCCCAAAAGCATTTGAAAGAGGCAGCGGCGGATGCGGCTGGCTGTGTAGACCCGGGTCTGACAAAGGTCCACAAACTGGTCCAGAGATTGAAAATTGTGGGCCTGGTTTTTTAGGCGGTTGGCCAGGTCGGGACTGATGTCCTTGTAGAGGGTCAGGTCTTGTTCTCTCAGAAGAAGGGAGGATAGGACCTGGCTAAAGTCGTTGGCAGTCAGCATCTTGTCCCTTCTGGCGGCCATAGAAGCTCGAAGGGAGCTGGCAGAGGGGTAAAAGTCCTGGGGAGAGGCATTGTTGTAGGCCTGACCCCGGCGCAAAAGGGTGTGGAGTCTAAGGTCCGCATCGGACTCCAGGACAGCCAGACAGTATTCTATGCCCAGAGTGTTGTTTGGCTCTGACAAAAGGCCTGCAGAGTCAAGAGAGGACAGGGCCTTTTGGCGGGCGGCGGCATAGGAGAGACCGGTCTCTTGAAGGCGGCGGGTCTCAAGGTCTAGAGACTTGCCGCCCCGGTGGATGGCCTGGGCCAAATTCATGAGCTCCCCTATGTCTCCGGACTCGCTGCCAAAGAACAAATCCGTCACAAAGGGAAGGGCCTCAAGGGCCAAGAGGCCTCCTCTGGCAAAATCCCCGGCGCTGGACAGGGCAAAGCGGGTAGGGAGTTCAAAGACCAAGTCAGCCCCTCCCTCTAGGGCCATGCGGGTTCTCTGGTATTTGTCTATGGCAGCAGGCTCCCCCCGCTGGACAAAGTCTCCGCTCATAATGCAGACAAGAAAAGAGGAGCCCGTCTGAGAACGAGCCTCCTCCATCAAATATTTATGTCCCTGGTGAAAGGGATTGAATTCACAGATAATACCAGTAACCTTCATATCTTAAATATCCATTTCCGAAATTTTCTTGTAAATAGCCTGACCCAGGGCCCTGTGGCTCTCCGGTGTAAGGTGGATGCTGTCCCTTGGATCCGTCTGGGCATATTTGCCTGCATCCAAAAAGTCAAAGCCCAAATCCTGGCACATTTTTTCCAGAACAGGGGATAGGTCTTTTGATACCTGCTGGGATTCTGGTGGAAAATCCAGGCGGCAGGGACCCGTCTCCATGTCTGGTCCCAAAGGTGTGGGGCAGACAACTAGAACCGGTGACTTGGTCCAGTCTCTTATGCGAATGGCCAGGTTGCAAATGTTGATGGCCAGTCTCTCCGCATTAGGGAAAAAGAAATTTTTCAAATCATTGGTCCCTAACATAAGGATCGTCAAATCCAGGGGCTCGTGAGTCTCCAAAATCCGGTCCAAATCCTTGGAGCCGTTTCTGCCTGGCCAGTAGGGGTCATCCATACAGGTGGTGCGGCCATTGAGACCCTCCTCGTGAATCCAGAAATCCTGTCCCAAATTTTTTTGCAAAACCCTGGTCCAGCGCGTCTCATCGTCTAGGCGACCGCCAAAGGGAATCAATCCATAGGTGTTGGAGTCCCCGAAGCAAAGAATGTTTTTCATAAAAATCCTCCTAAAAAATCTTCTTTTATTATAAAGGAGACAGGGGGGATATTCAAGATGGCACCCCAGCAAAACTTGACAGCAAAACTTCCAAGTTGTAAAATTTATCTCAGTGAGAGAAAACCCTAATGCAAGAAAGAAGGAATAGAAAAATGGCAAAAGCAGAAATCGATTGGGCAAACCTTGGATTTGCTTATCTTGAGACAAATGAGAGATTTAGTGCAGAATATGTAGATGGCAAGTGGGACGAGGGAAAAATGACAACAGATGACACCGTCACCATGAGCGAGTGTGCTGGAGTGCTTCAGTATGCACAGACCTGTTTTGAGGGTATGAAGGCTTATCACACCGTAGATGGACGAGTTGTAATTTTCCGCCCAGACATGAATGCTAAGCGCATGGTGGATAGCTGTGTCCGCCTGGAGATGCCAGTTTACCCTGAGGATAAATTCATTGAGGCAGTGGATCAGGTAGTTAAGGCCAATGAGGATTTCGTACCTCCATATGGCAGCGGCGCATCTCTTTACATCCGCCCATATATGTACGCAAAGGGACCAGTAATCGGTGTAAAACCATCTGACCACTACGAGTTCCGCGTGTTTACCACACCAGTTGGCCCATACTTTAAGGGCGGCGCAAAGCCAATTGTAATTTGTGTCAGTGATTTTGACCGTGCAGCTCCTCATGGAACAGGTCATATCAAGGCTGGACTCAACTATGCTATGAGCCTTCATCCAATTGTAGAGGCCCACAAAAATGGTTTTGCCGAGAATATGTATCTGGATGCTGGAAGCAGAACAAATGTAGAGGAGACCGGCGGCGCCAACTTCCTCTTTGTCACAAAGGACGGCACAGTAGTAACACCTAAGTCCGACAGTATTCTTCCATCTGTTACCAGAAGATCCCTTATGTACGTAGCAAGCGAGATTCTTGGCATGAAGACAGAGGAGAGAGTAGTTCCATTTGAGGAAGTTAAGGACTTCGCTGAGGTTGGTCTCTGCGGAACCGCTGCAGTTATCTCCCCAGTTGGCAAGA
>JAILSA010000192.1 GCA_024697885.1 Eubacterium sp.
ATTTGGTATTCCCAGACAGGCGGGACTGGTGGAAGAACTGGAATCCTATATAGTTTTTGAGGACGACTACAAAAATCCAGATGCCCTGAGGGGGATTGAGGGCTTTGACTACATCTGGGTCCTCTGGATTTTTTCAGAAAATCAGAGAGACAAGTATTCCCCTACCGTGAGACCGCCCCGTCTAGGTGGAAATGAGAGGGTGGGAGTTTTTGCCACCAGATCCCCCTTTCGGCCCAACAATATTGGACTTTCCTGCCTGAAACTTGAGGGGATAGACCAGGTGGATGGCAGACTTGCCCTCAAGGTGAGAGGGGGAGATCTGATGGATGGAACCCCTATTTTGGATATTAAACCCTACATCCCCTACACCGATGCCCATCCGGGAGTTCGTGGGGGATTTAGCGAGGAACACAGGGACTATGAACTTGAGGTCCAAGTGAGTGAGGAACTTTTAGAGAAGGTGAGGGAGGACAAGAGGGAGGCTCTTTTGGGACTTTTGGCCCAGGACCCAAGACCTGCCTACAAAAAAGAAGGACAGACTACCTACGGACTAAGTTTTGCCGGCTATGAGGTAAAATTCCTGGTGGAAGAGGGGGTTTTAAAGGTGGTCCAGATTTCTTGACACCACTTTTTAATGCGATATAATGAGAACATAAAAAAGAGGGAGGTAGAAGTGGATGATTTACATGGATAATGCGGCCACCACAAGTCTTAAGCCAGAGGTTTTTGAAAAAATGAAAACCTATATGTTGGACAACTTTGCCAATCCAGCCAGCGTCTACAGCTTTGCCGGTCAGGCAAAAAAGGCAGTGGATCAGGCCAGAGATTTTATTGCCAGCTCCATTCATGCAAGAAACTCAGAAATATATTTTACAGCAGGGGGAAGTGAGAGTGACAACTGGGCTCTTAAGGCTGTGGCTGAGGCAAGGGCAGACCAGGGAAGGCATATTATCACAAGTAAAATCGAGCACCATGCAGTTCTCCACACCTGCCAGTGGCTAGAGAGGCAGGGCTACCAGGTGACCTACCTTGATGTGGACAAAGAGGGAAGGATTAGCCTGGAAGAATTGAAGCAGGCCATCCGGCCAGACACGATTTTGATTTCTATCATGTTTGCCAACAATGAGGTGGGAACCATTCAGCCAGTGGCTGAAATTGGAAAAATAGCCCATGAAAAGGGGATCCTTTTTCACACAGATGCCGTTCAGGCCTACGGCCATATCCCTATTGATGTAGATGCTATGGAAATCGACCTCCTAAGCGCCAGCGGACACAAGTTTCACGGGCCAAAGGGAGTTGGCTTTTTGTACATAAAAAATGGTATTCAGATTGGCTCTTTTATCCACGGAGGAAAGCAGGAGAGAGCCCGCCGGGCAGGAACCCTGAATGTACCTGGAATTGTGGGCATGGGAGAGGCGGCTCGCCTTGCCCTGGACGGCATGGAAGAAAATAGAAAAAAACAGGAGAAACTTCGAGACTATCTGATAGAACGGGTTCTTGAGGAAATCCCTCATGTGCAACTCAATGGTTCCAGAAGGGACCGATTGCCCAACAATGCCAATTTTAGTTTTGCCTATGTGGAGGGAGAGTCCCTTCTTATTATGTTAGATCAAAAGGATATTTATGCCTCAAGTGGGTCTGCCTGCACCAGCGGGTCTCTAGACCCTTCCCACGTGCTTATAGCCATGGGCCAGGAGGAGGAGCTGGCCTTTGGGTCTCTGCGATTGACCCTGTCAGAGGATAACACCAGGGATGAGGTGGATTATGTTGTGAATGAAATCAAAAAAATAGTGGACCGGCTTCGAGCCCTGTCCCCATTTTATGAAGAGGAATAATAATGAAGAAAAAAGTTGTTGTGGGTATGTCTGGGGGAGTGGATTCTTCCGTGGCAGCCTATCTTTTAAAACAAGAGGGCTATGATGTTATTGGCGTTACTATGCAGATTTGGCAGGAGGAGGATACCTGCAGCCTGGAAAAAGAAGGAGGCTGTTGTGGCCTGTCTGCTGTTGAAGATGCCAGGCGTGTGGCATCCCAGTTAGACATTCCTTACTATGTAATGAATTTCCGGAGAGAATTTCAAAAAAATG
>JAILSA010000211.1 GCA_024697885.1 Eubacterium sp.
CCTAAAAAACAATGTTTTAATTATACAAGCTCGATGAGTACTTCCATAGCTGCATCACCCTTACGTGGTCCGATCTTTACGATACGTGTGTAACCACCATTGCGGTCAGCATACTTTGGAGCGATCTCCTCGAAAAGCATGTTGGTAAGGTCAACCTCTTTGGTTCCCTTTTTCTTACCAGCTGTCTCTGTAGGAATCTCCTTAACAGTGTACAGCACTTTCTTCATCTGACGACGAGCGTGAAGTCTAGAAGGAAGATCTTTCTTGATCTCTTTCTCTACTGTATCGAATACAGTAACTTTCTTTCCATCTACTACTTCTTTTACTCTCTTGCCATCTTTATCTTTCTGAGCAACTTTTGCCTGAACCTTTACAGTCTCGTAATTGTCTTTCTCACGTACTGCAAGTGCAATCATGCTCTCAGCAATTCTACGAATTTCTTTTGCCTTAGCCTCTGTTGTAACAATTTTACCATGATACAACAAGTTTGTTACCTGATTTCTCAGCAAAGCTTTTCTCTGGCTGGAAGTTCTTCCAAGTTTTCTATAGCCTGCCATGATTTATCCTCCTTGTATTCCTTGAGCGATACCCTGGGGCCGCTCCCTCTACTTTTGAATCTTATTCAGCTTCTCCACCTTGTGCAAAGGACAATCCCATTTCATTTAACTTAGCCACAACCTCGTCTAAGGATTTTTTGCCCAAGTTACGAACCTTCATCATCTCGTCCTGAGTCTTGTTAACCAACTCTCTGACGGTATTGATGCCTGCTCTCTTCAAGCAGTTGTAGGAACGAACGGAAAGCTCTAACTCATCAATATTCTTATCCAGCTTCTTGTCATCATCTGCAGTATCATCTGTATCCTGCTTAACAAGAACGTCTGCGCTCTTAGCTGTCTCGGACAAGTCGATGAATGCGTTCAAGTGCTCGCTGAGCACCTTAGCTGCAAGGCTGATTGCCTCTTCTGGCTCCAATGTGCCATTGGTGAATACATCCAAAGTCAATTTATCGAAGTCAGTAATCTGTCCCACACGGGTATTCTCTACCTTCATGTTTACACGCTCGATTGGTGTGTAAATAGAATCGATAGGAATCATGTCGATTGCTGTATCTTCTCTCTTGTTCTTGTCTGAGCTTACATATCCACGACCGTTGCTTACGATCATCTCAATGTAGAGCTTGGAATCAGCGCCACCGTTCAGTGTAGCAATTACCTGATCCTTGTTGATGATTTCAATATCAGCATCTGTTTTGATGTCTGCTGCTGTTACAACGCGCTCACCACTTACATCTAGGTAAATGGTCTTCTGCGCATTCAAGTCCTCGCTGTTGTTCTTAATAGCAAGGCTCTTGATGTTCATAACGATCTCAGTTACATCTTCTTTTACACCTGGAATCGTGCTGAACTCATGTACCACACCGTCAATCTTAATCTGGCTTACTGCTGTACCAGGCAAAGATGAGAGCATGATTCGTCTTAAAGAGTTACCCAAAGTAGTACCGTAGCCTCTTTCAAGTGGTTCTACTACAAAACGTCCATATTTTTTATCTTCAGAAATCTCTGCAATTTCAATTTTTGGTTGTTCAAATTCAAACACTTACTGGACCCTCCTTTTGGGTTTACTTAATTACTTAGAGTACAACTCGACAATAAGCACATCGTTTACAGGAACATCAATCTCTGCTCTGGTAGGGATCTCTTTTACAACTCCGGAAAGTTTCTCCTGATCAGCCTCAACCCAAGCAGGTACTAATCTTGCACCAGTAACTTCAAGGATGTCTTTATATCTCTGAGCTCCTTTGAATTTTTCTGCAATTTCGATTACGTCGCCAGCTTTTACACTGTATGAAGGGATGTTTACTCTCTTGCCGTTTACAAGTACATGCTTGTGATCAACGATCTGTCTAGCTTCTTTTCTAGTTCTAGCAAATCCCATACGGAACAATACATTGTCAAGTCTGAGCTCCAGAAGGATCATCAGGTTATCACCTGTGGTACCATATTTCAATTTCTGCGCTCTTGCGAAGTAGTTACGGAAAGGTTTCTCCAATACTCCGTAGATGAACTTAGCTTTCTGCTTCTCTCTCAACTGAGAACCGTACTCGCTCATCTTCTTGCCAACTCTGGCATTTCTTTTTGATTTTTTATCAATTCCCAAAAATACTGGGTCTAAATCCAAAGATCTACATCTTTTCAAAACAGGCGTTCTATCAATAGCCATTCTTCATTTCCTCCTTACACTCTTCTGCGTTTTGGTGGTCTACAACCATTGTGTGGTACAGGTGTAACATCCTGAATACTTGTTACTTCAATACCGCAAGCCTGAATTGCACGAATAGCAGCTTCACGACCTGAACCTGGTCCCTTAACCATTACTTGTACTGACTTCAATCCGTGAGGCAATGCAGCCTTTGCTGCTGTCTCTGCAGCCATCTGAGCTGCATATGGAGTAGACTTCTTAGAACCACGGAATCCAAGTCCACCTGCACTTGCCCAGGAAATTGCATTTCCTTCCATGTCTGTCAGTGTTACGATTGTATTGTTAAAAGATGACTGAATGTGTGCCTGTCCACGGTCAATATTCTTTTTGACACGTTTCTTTGTCACTTTTTTAACTTGTTTAGCCACTTGTCTTACCTCCTAAATTATTTCTTCTTGTTTGCTACAGTACGTTTTGGACCTTTTCTTGTTCTAGCATTTGTCTTAGTCTTCTGTCCGCGAACTGGCAGACCCTTTCTATGACGAATACCTCTGTAGCAACCCATTTCCTGTAATTTTTTGATGTTCATAGCTACTTCTCTACGAAGATCTCCCTCTACAACCTGTGTACGGTCGATTACTTCACGAATCTTTGAAACATCTTCATCCGTCAAATCTTTACAACGGATATCCGGATTAACATTAGCCTCAGCCAAAATTCTCTTTGAGCTTGCTACGCCAATTCCGTAAATATAGGTAAGACCTATCTCAACACGTTTTTCTCTTGGTAAATCTACACCGCTAATACGAGCCATGTGCGCTTTACACCTCCATTAATTATTTTGTAAATTTTTCCGGCACTATGTGCCAACTTCAATTTCGTGTGTTTTACAATAAACACACTGCAGCCGCTTTAAATCACAACAACTTCTGAGATTAAGAACCCTTCCTTCTATATTATAGATACCTTCTATAAATAGGATGTTCAGGGAGACCTCTCAGCCGCTTACCGTTGCGATATCACAACACCCAGATATATGACGGTTGGATGCTGTAACACAGAAAGCAAGAACTTGAATTATATTTACACGAAAATAACCTAAAGACACCTTCTTTAGGTTTTCGAAATATTCATTAGCCTTGTCTTTGCTTGTGTTTTGGGTTTTCGCAGATAATTCTGACTCTTCCCTTTCTTTTAATGACTTTGCATTTTTCGCAAATTGGTTTTACTGATGATCTAACTTTCACAGTAATACCCTCCTTTCAAAAAAGTCCGAGTACAATTGTAACATAGGACTTTGCAAATTGCAAGTGATAATTTGCAATTATTTATCGCGCCAAACAATTCTACCTTTTGTCAAATCATATGGTGACATTTCCAAGGTTACCTTGTCCCCTGGCAAGATACGAATGTAATTCATGCGGAGCTTTCCGCTGATGTGGGCCAATACTACATGGCCATTTTCCAATTCTACCTGAAACATTGCATTAGGAAGTTTCTCTTTTACAACTCCCTCGATTTCGATAACGTCAGCTTTTGACATTCTTTTACTCCTTTTCTTATGTGCCCCTCTGGGCCGACAGCTGCCGGCCCGGGCACCTTAAATACAAAATTATACTAGCGATAATATTTCTGGATCCCCATCCGTAATTAAGATGGTGTTCTCATAGTGAGCTGATTTTGAACCGTCTCTGGTGACGCAGGTCCAGTCATCCTCCAAAATCCAGATGTCTTTTTTTCCTGCGTTGAGCATTGGCTCCACCGCCAGAGTCATGCCGGCAAGAAGCTTGATGCCCCGACCCAGTGGCTTGTAGTTGGGAATCATGGGATCCTCGTGGAGGTTCTGTCCGATTCCGTGTCCTGTCAACTCCCTTGGAAGGGAAAATCCATTGGCCTCTGCATGTTTTTGAATCGCCGAGGAAATCTGATAGAGATGATTTCCAGCTCTGGCAAACTCAATGCCCTTGAAGAAGCACTCTCTTGTCACATCAATCAGCTTCTGATCTTCATCAGAAATTTTGCCAACAGCATGTGTTCTGGCTGCATCTGACTGGTATCCCTTGTAAATCACTCCTGCGTCCAGGCTGACTATGTCGCCCTCAAACAGGTGGTTCTTTTCATTGGGAATTCCATGGACAATTTCGTCGTTAATGGACACACAGATGGAGGCTGGATATCCCTCGTAATTTTTGAAGGATGGGATGCAGCCTGCCTTGCGGATGAGCTCCTCTCCCAACTTGTCAATCTCCATGGTGGTGATGCCCGGTTGAATTATCTCTGCCAGCTGGTCGTGAACCTGGCCAAGTATTTTGCCAGCCTCTCTCATCAGCTGAATCTCTTCCTGAGATTTTACTGTTACAGCCATCTCTCTACCTCTCTTCTTAAGCCTCTAAGATTTTTACGATAGCCTCAAATACGTCCTTCAAATCTACTGTTCCGTCTACCTCTTTGAGGATTCCCTCTTTATTATAGTAGTCGATCAGTGGCTGTGTCTGCTCATGGTATACATCCAATCGGTTCTTTACGGTTTCTGGCTTGTCGTCGTCACGAAGAATCAATTCTCCGCCACATGCGTCGCACTTGCCCTCTACCTTTGTTGGGTTGTACTTAATGTGGTAGGTTCCACCGCAGGATACACATGCGCGTCTTCCGCCCATTCTGCGAACGATATTCTCATCTGGCACCTCTACATCAATGGCATAGTCAAGCTTCTCACCGATTTTGCTCAAAGCTTCTGTCAATGCCTCTGCCTGAGGAATTGTTCTTGGAAAACCATCCAATACATAACCTTTTTTTGCGTCGTCCTGAGCCAGGCGGTCTACTACCAGGTCTACTACCAATTCATCTGGAACCAGAGCACCCTTATCCATGTACTCTTTGGCCTTCTGGCCCAGCTCTGTGTTCTCCTTGATATTGGCACGGAAAATGTCTCCTGTGGAAATGTGTGGAACTCCGTATTTCTCTGAGATCATTTTTGCCTGTGTTCCCTTTCCTGCTCCAGGGGCACCTAACATAACAATTTTCATAAATACCTTTTTCCTTTCTTGAAAACTTTTTCAAAAAACTCCAAGCGACCTCCTACCAAGAATAGACTTCTGGCAGGGGGCCGTCAAGAGTTATCACACGATTGCTTAGTTTCCTAAGAAGCCCTTGTAGTGGCGAACCAATACTAAGGATTCAATCTGCTTCAATGTTTCAATTACTACTCCAACTACGATGATCAAAGATGTTCCTGAGAAGGATACATCGGCACCAAATACTCCGGAGAAGAAAATTGGAAGGACACATACGATAACCATTCCAACTGCTCCCATGAAGATAATGCTGTTCAGCACATTGGTCAAATAATCTGTGGTTGGTTTTCCAGGTCTGATACCTGGGATGAATCCGCCCTGTCTCTTCATGTTGTTGGAGATCTCGAGTGGATTGAAGGTTACTGAAGTATAGAAGTAAGCGAAGAAGATTACCAGTGCAATGTAGACTAACAATCCAAGGCTGTACTTAAACTCTCCCCAGCTTCCGATTTTGCACCATGAGCTCTGATTACAAACGGTCAGGAACTTCTGGAACAAAGTTGCCTTAGGGCCTGTTGCCGGCTGAATTCCAGCGAAGCTGGCAATTACGACTGGCAGAGACATCATGGATGATGCAAAGATTACTGGAATAACTCCAGCGGTATTTACTTTCAGAGGAATGTGGCTGGACTGTCCGCCCGCTACTCTTCTACCCTGAACTTTTTTCGCATACTGTACAGGAATGCGGCGCTCGCCGTCCTGCAAAAATACGATAAATACGAACATAGCTACGATAATCAATACAATGATTACACCTGCTACAATTGCGTTTGTGATGTTACCAGCACCTGAAATATATGTCTTATAAAGGCCTGACAAATCACTTGGAATTCTTGCTACAATATTAATCAACAAGATAATGGATATACCATTTCCTACACCCTTTACTGTAACCTGCTCTCCTAACCACATAAGGAAAGCAGCACCTGCTGTAAATGCAGCGACAGCTACAATCATGGATACATATCCCTCTTCTTTGAAGAAGCCCTGGTTACGGAAACCGATTACCATGGCAGCACCCTCGATTACAGCCAAAACGATGGAAAGATAACGAGTGAACTCATTGATCTTTCTACGACCGTCCTCACCATCTTTCTGCAACTCCTCAAGACGAGGAATTGCAATGGTAAGAAGCTGCAAAATAATGGACGCAGTGATATAAGGTGTGATATTCAACGCAAAGATGGACATTCTGGAGAATGAACCACCTGTCATAACATCAAGAAATCCCAATGACTGGTTCTTGTTGAACATTTCCTGCATCAAGCTGTTGTTGACACCTGGGATTGGAATATTACATCCAATACGAACAACTACCAGGGCCATCAACACATAGAGCAGTTTCATACGGATCTCTTTTGTCTTAAACGCACTCTGAATCGTTTGTAACACTTAGATCACCTCTGCTTTTCCACCTGCAGCCTGAATCTTCTCAACAGCGCTAGCGCTGTAAGCGTTTACCTTAACATCAAGCTTTTTGGTTAAATCTCCATTTCCAAGAATTTTAACTCCATCTTTTGGATTTTTGATTACGCCAACTTCACACAACTTCTCAACAGTAACTTCGTCACCATCGTTGAATTTGTTCAATGCATCAACATTGATTGCTACGATGTTCTTGCTGTTGATATTTGTAAAGCCTCGCTTAGGCAATCTTCTGTATAATGGCAACTGACCGCCTTCGAAACCTGGTCTAGGTGCTCCGGAACGAGCTTTCTGTCCCTTATGACCTTTACCAGCAGTCTTACCATTTCCTGAACCATGTCCGCGTCCTCTTCTGAACTCATTGCTCTGCTTAGAACCAGCGGCTGGTTTCAATTCTGATAAATTCATTACTTGACCCTCCTTGATTAGATTTCTTCAACCTCAACAAGATGTGAAATCTGCTGAAGCTGACCTCTTGTAGCTTTGTTATCTGGAACGATTACAGACTTGTGTAATTTTCTAAGTCCCATAGCTTCTACTGTCTTTCTGTTTCTAGGAACAGCACCGATGGTAGATTTTACTAATGTGATTTTCAACTTTCCTGCCATGTCATTGCACCTCCTAGCCCAAAACTTCTTCTACGGAAAGACCGCGAAGTTTTGCTACTTCCTCAGGAGTCTTCAACTCTTTCAATCCCTCGATTGTAGCAAGAACTACGTTCTGCTTATTACGGGATCCCAAAGACTTCGTACGGATGTTTTTGAAACCTGCAAGCTCCAATACGGCACGAGCTGGACCACCAGCGATGATACCAGTACCTTCTGGAGACTTCTTCATCAATACTTCGGCACTGCCGAATTTACCAATATAGTCATGAGGAATACTCTTGTTCTCATCCAATGGTACATTGATGAGTTTTTTGATAGCGTCCTCTTTTCCTTTACGAATAGCTTCTGGAATTTCCATAGCTTTTCCCAAACCTGCACCAACGTGTCCCTGTCCGTCTCCAACTACTACAAGTGCAGCGAATCTGAAGTTACGTCCACCTTTAACAACCTTGGTTACACGTTTGATTGATACTACTTTATCTTCTAATTCTAACTGATTAGCATCAATAATCTCACGTTTCATGTGTTTTCCTCCTTATTAGAATTCCAGACCAGCTTCTCTAGCTGCGTCTGCCAATGCTTTAACTTTACCCTGATAAATATAACCGCCACGGTCAAATACAACTTCCTTAACGCCGTTGTCCAAAGCTTTCTTTGCGATTACGCTTCCAAGCTTTGCAGCAGCCTCAACGTTGTTTGTCTTCTCAAGACCTTCTTTAACCTCTGCCTGTGTTGTAGCAGCAGATACGATTGTTTTACCAGCGACATCATCAATAACCTGTGCATACATATGGTTATTGCTTCGGAATACAGCCAAACGTGGTTTCTCAGGAGTACCAGACAAACGGCTACGGATTCTTCTATGCTTATTTACGCGAACTTCGCTTCTATTTGTTTTACTAACCATTCCTACTTACTCCTTTCTTTATTTCTTACCAGTCTTACCAACTTTGCGTCTGATTACTTCATCCACATATTTGATACCCTTGCCCTTATATGGCTCTGGTGCTCTCTTCTCGCGGATCTCAGCTGCATACTGGCCTACTTTTTCTTTGTCGATTCCAGATACGATGATAAGGTTCTGTCCGTCAACAGTTACATCGATTCCTTCTGGATCTTCCATCTCTACAGGATGAGAATATCCAAGAGAAAGTGTAAGCTTCTTACCCTGCTTAGCAGCACGGTAACCTACTCCGTTAACCTCAAGTCTCTTCTCATAACCCTCTGTTACTCCGATGATCATGTTCTGGATCAATGTTCTTGTCAATCCATGAAGTGATTTCATCTTCTTCAAATCGTTTGGACGAGAAACCTTAACTTCCTCACCCTCTTTTGTAATGGACATCTCTGAAGGCAATACTCTCTCGAGTGTTCCCTTTGGTCCTTTAACCGTCACCTGATTATTTTCTGCAATATCTACAGTTACGCCTGCAGGTATAGCGATAGGCATTCTTCCAATACGTGACATGCCGGTACCTCCTATATATTTTTTAGAGTGTTTAGTTACTTATGATGCTTTCTTTTGACTACCAAACGAAAGCCAATACTTCTCCACCTACGTTCTCTTTGCGAGCCTCTTTGTCTGTCAAGACACCCTTGTTTGTGGAGATGATTGCGATGCCGAGTCCGCCAAGTACCTTAGGCAGCTCATCTGCACCAGCGTAGATACGAAGACCTGGCTTGGAGATTCTTCTCAAACCGGAGATGATCTTTTCGTTTTTATCTTTACCGTATTTCAATGTGATGTGGATGGAGTTGAAGCCATCAACCTCAACGATTTCAAAACTCTTGATATATCCCTCTTTCAAAAGGATCTCTGCGATAGAAACCTTCATCTTGGAAGCAGGAACATCAACTGTATCATGTTTTGCAGTGTTTGCATTACGGATTCTTGTAAGCATATCTGCAATTGGATCGCTCATTGTCATTATGTAATATCCTCCTTTACAATTTGCGGTGCACGCTCTTACCAGCTTGCTTTGCGTACGCCAGGAATCTGGCCTTTATATGCTAACTCACGGAAGCAAATTCTGCAAATTCCGTATTTTCTCAGATAACCATGTGGACGACCACAAATCTTGCAACGATTGTACTCTCTTGTAGAGAACTTTGCTTTGCGCTGCTGCTTTATCTTCATAGATGTTTTAGCCATGAATTCTTCCTCCTAATTATTTCTTGAATGGCATACCAAACTGTGCCAAAAGTTCACGTGCTTCCTCATCGGTCTGAGCGGTAGTAACGAAGATGATATCCATACCTCTTACCTTGTCTACCTTGTCATACTCGATTTCAGGGAAAATCAACTGCTCCTTAATTCCAAGTGCATAGTTTCCACGTCCGTCAAATGCGTTTGCACTAACACCACGGAAGTCACGAACTCGTGGCAATGCGAGGTTGATCAAACGATCAGCGAACTCATACATCTTCTCTCCACGAAGAGTAACCTTACATCCGATTGGCTGTCCCTCACGAAGTTTGAAGTTAGCAACGGATTTCTTAGCTCTTGTGACAACAGCTTTCTGACCTGTGATAATCTCAAGATCACTAATAGCTGAATCTAATACTTTTGAATTTTCTTTAGCTTCACCAACGCCCATATTGATAACGATCTTATCGAGCTTTGGTACCTGCATAACATTTTTATACTCGAATTTCTTCTGCATTTCTGGAACGATGTCCTTCAAGTATGTCTCTTTTAATCTAGCCATTTAAAACAGTACCTCCTCTCTCAATTAATCAATAACAGCGCCTGTTTTTTTGGCATAACGAACTTTATCTTTACCGTCTTCTACTTTGAATCCGATACGAGTAACTTCGCCATTAACAACGTACATAACATTGGATACGTCGAAGAACGCCTCTTCCTCAACGATTCCACCCTGAGGGTTGGACTGATTAGGTTTGATGTGCATTTTTACCTTGTTAACGCCCTCAACCTTAACCTTGCTTCCTTTTACCTCAAGGACTTTACCTTCTTTGCCTTTATCGACACCAGCGATCACACGAACAGTGTCGCCTTTTTTAATCTTTGATGTTGCCACTTGGGTACACCTCCTTATAATACTTCTGGTGCTAAGGAAACAATCTTCATGAATTGTTTTTCTCTTAACTCTCTAGCTACTGGTCCAAAGATACGTGTTCCCTTTGGAGTCTTATCATCTTTGATTACAACGGCAGCGTTGTCATCAAAACGAATGTAAGAACCGTCTGGACGACGAATCTCTTTCTTTGTACGAACTACTACAGCCTTTACAACGTCACCTTTTTTTACAACTCCGCCTGGTGCTGCATCTTTGACGGTTGCAACGATGATGTCGCCTACTGCTGCATATCTTCTAACAGAACCACCGAGAACACGGATGCACAACAACTCTTTTGCTCCAGTGTTATCAGCAACTCTCAATCTGGTCTCCTGCTGTACCATAACACAATACTCCTTTCATGAGTCTATAATATTGGTTTTACTTAGCTTTCTCGATGATCTCAACAAGTCTCCATCTCTTGTCCTTGGACAATGGTCTTGTCTCCATTACCTTAACTACGTCACCAATGTTGCACTCATTGTTCTCGTCATGAGCTTTCAATTTATATGTTCTTTTAACGATTTTGCCATAAAGTGGATGCTTTACGTTATCTACTACTGCAACAACGATTGTCTTGTCCATCTTATCGCTTACGACTTTACCTGTACGGGTCTTTCTAAGATTTCTAGCCACAACAAAATCCTCCTTTCTTAGTTAGCTGAGTTCTGAGCCATTACTGTTTCGATACGAGCAATGTTTCTTCTAACTTCTTTAATTCTGCTTGTATTGTCAAGTTGGTTTGTTGCGTTCTGGAATCTCAAGTTAAAAAGTTCCTTCTTTGCAGCTACTAACTCATCATTCAGCTCTGCTGCTGACATTTCTGCAATACTATTCAAAAATTCCTTACTCTTCACTGCCAGAACCTCCTTCTAACTCTGCTTTAGAAACGATCTTACACTTGATAGGCAATTTGTGCATAGCAAGACGAAGCGCCTCTCTAGCTGTTTCTTCAGGTACACCTGCGATCTCAAACATTACGCGACCTGGTTTAACTACTGCTACCCAGTACTCAAGAGCTCCCTTTCCTTTACCCATTCGAGTCTCAGCTGGAGTCTTTGTAACTGGCTTAGCAGGGAAAATCTTGATCCATACTTTACCACCACGCTTGGTATAACGAGTCATAGCAACACGGGCAGCCTCAATCTGATTGGAACGGATCCAGTGTGGCTCCTGAGCCACAAGACCGAATTCACCGTATGTAATCTTATTTCCACGCAACGCTTTTCCTCTCATGGAACCGCGGAACTGTTTACGACGTTTTACTCTTTTTGGCATTAACATTATTTATCGCTCCCTTCCTTTGAATTAGCCTTAGGTGCTTTGCCATTTTTGGTTGGAAGTACTTCACCGTGGTAAATCCAGGTCTTAACACCTACTTTACCATAGGTTGTGTTTGCTTCTGCAAATCCATAATCGATATCTGCACGAAGTGTCTGAAGAGGAATGTTACCCTCGCTGTAGAACTCTGTACGAGCCATATCAGCTCCACCAAGTCTACCAGAACAAGAAGTCTTGATTCCCTTTGCGCCGGACTTCATAGCTCTTCCCATGCAAGATTTCATTGCACGACGGAAGGAAATACGATTCTCAAGCTGCTGAGCGATGTTCTCTGCTACCAACTGAGCATCTCCATCTGGACGCTTTACTTCTTTAATGTCAACCAATACTTTCTTTGTTGAGTATTTAGCCAGCTCTACTTTGAGCTTCTCAATCTCTGCTCCGCCCTTACCGATTACGACACCAGGCTTAGCAGTGTATACCAATACTTTAACGCGATCTGCAGATCTCTCGATCTCAATCTTAGAGATTCCTGCATGATACAATTTTTTCTTTAAAAACTCACGGATTTTGTAATCTTCTACCAAGTTGTCAGAGAAATCTTTCTCATCTGCGAACCATCTGGACTCCCAGTCTTTGATAACACCGACTCTCAAACCGTGTGGATTAACTTTTTGTCCCATCTTAATCTCCTTTCACTTATCTCTCATTCAAGATAACTGTAATATGGCAAGTTCTCTTCTCGATGCGATAAGCCATACCACGAGCTCTTGGTCGGATTCTCTTCATTGTTGTTG
>JAILSA010000137.1 GCA_024697885.1 Eubacterium sp.
CCCAGCCAAAGTTCTCCGGCGTGACCAGAGTTTTCAAGTGCTGTCACACCGATGACCAGGCCGAGGAAGAACTTAATTGCTGCGTGGACTTAGGGGGCACTGTCTTAGATGTTTTTGTCAACCACAAGGTCTATGGTCGACTGAGAGCTGATATGAACATCCGGTCCCGCAAGGATGTAAAGATTTACGTAGAAGAAATACGCAGCGGCAAATCCACTCCCCTGAAAAATGTGACCTCTGACTACCACTACCACACAGTGGCGGCCGAGTCCCAAGAGGATTTGGACTTAATCGAGGCAGAATTAAAGAGCCGGGGATTTTTGGTATCGCCAAAGTCCTCAGCCCTTACAAGCTAATCTTGGAGTCTTCACTCCAGTTTTCAAAAAAAGCTGACCAATAGCCATGAAAAATCGCTATTGATCAGCTTCTTTTTTTACAAATTCAGGGAATCACCCTGCTTCTTCCAATTGCTGGCCCAGGAAAAATCCTACGCCGATGCCAATCAGGGCACCCATACTGAGAAGGGCAAGGCCCCTGGCCATAACTCCGTTGGTAGTAATGAGCTGGGCAAAGATTTCAAAGAGACAGCCCCCTAAGAAGGCCCCCAAAAATCCACCCAGGCTGCAAAGAAGTATTTTCTTAAGTCTTGGTCGGATTAGGCCCACAGAAAAGCCTACCCCAAGTCCCATTACAGACCAGCCAAGTCCCCTGGCCAAGAGGGTGGCCAAACTTCCCAAATCCTCTGGCACAAGCGCCTTGTAAACAGTCTCTGCAAAGAGACCGCTAAGGGCTCCAAGTCCTGCTGACAGGAGGGCAATGCCAAGGGCTGCCAGAATTTTTTTGACAAATCCCATTTTCCTGGACAGGCTACAAAGGGCCATGAAAAATCCCACAAAAAGCCCGATCAGGCCAGCCCATGCTGCGGATGAAATCTGAGATACCCGGTCGCAGGTGGCCTCTAACTCCTCTGTAGCAAAGGTAAATTCTTCCTTGAGGGACTGGTTCAAAGCATTTTGAGAATCCGTCTGGGCATTGGCGTAGTTGGCATAAAGCTTGGCTGCCAGGTCCGTCTCCGTGTTCATCCACTGAGTCATGTTGTTGCTATCCTTGGGATTTAGGCCCTGGTCCTTACAATATTTTTCGTAGGCATCGTTTAGGGTCTTCATCTTGTCCTGGTAGATTTCCTCTTTTTCATAGTAGGTGGCCAGGCGGGAGTAGCCGAGCCAAACAGCTGCTGTCCTCTGCCCCGGGCTACCGGCAATCCCAATAGACTCTGTCACTATAAAGCCGATCAGGGCACCAAAGATGGCGCAAACCATGGCCCGAATGATCAGATTTTTTCTCTTTGCTTTCATTTTTTCTGTTCCTTTAAATCTTTATTTTGTCACTAGACTCTTGTACTCCGACTGAGTTAAATCAAATCGTCCTCATTGTCGTCCATGTCGTCGTCATGGTCCACCATGTACTCTCGGTTGGTCACCCGCTTCTTATCGCGCTGGGCCTCCACAAGCTCGGACAATTTTTCCTTGATTTCCTTTGGCTTCTTGATGCTCTTAATGTCAAAATCACCCAAGGTCTTGTCCGCAGATGCGCAGTGAATGGTTCCCACCCCCACGATTCTCTGACCCAGGCTGCGGCTGAGGCTGACATCCATAATGCGGTAGAGTCTTACCTCATCCTCCTTCTGATTCAAAAAACCTGTCTTAATATACAATCTCTCTTCGTCTAATTCATATACAGTAAAAGACCATGGCAGGCCAAGAAAAGTCCTTTTTCGATCTCTCCAAATCATACTGAATACCTCCTAAATTTTTACTCTACCGGTTCTAACTTAAGAACCTGTTCCGGTGGTGCCGAATCATCCACACTCTCTAAAACCAATTTATGCGGCGCTACTTCCAGCTGAATGTCTGGTTTGTCAGAATCCGCCGGCTCCAAGATAAGCACGGGTTCTTCCAGAGGAACCGTTTCATCCATAGGCGCAGGCTCGCCTGTAGTATCAGGCTCGTCTGTAGCATCAGGCTCCAGCATCTCCACCGGCGCCTCTAATTCCATGAGAGGCAAATCATCCACCTCCGTGGACAGGGTCTGATCGTAGAGGAGAACATTGTAGCGCTCCTGCAAATCATCCCAATCCGGCTCAAAGTAGTAGGACTCTTCCTGTCCTTTAACCTTCTTGTTGCCGTCAATAATTGCCACGATACTCTTGTCATCCGAAATATTTCGCATGGCCTTGAGGATGTAATTATTCTCCCCGTAGAGTTCCCAGATTTTGCGACTTCCATCTGTGCCCAAAAGGTACTCATAACCATTTCTCACACATTGGAATATCCTTCTCTCGTCTTTTTCCTCCAGGTCTCCCCTCACAATAAATTCCAGATATTCCTCTGGATTTTCCACCATTGGATTGCGGAAGACGCTGTATGGATTGACGAAAAATTCTGTGGCTGTCACATAACAGTCCTCGTCGGTAAAATTGCCGCTGACTAAGTCTTCCCTAGTCTCTGGCAGGTTCAAAAGATTTGGCTGAACCAAACCATCTAACATGCCGTCAGTCAAGAGGAGAACTGATACCACTCCCTCCTTGCTGACCCCAAACTCCCAGGACTCCCGTCCCGCTCTCAGAGGTCGAACGGTGTAGCCGTCCTCTCCCTTTTGGCGCTTGGTAATTGGCTTGATTTGACCGTCCTCATACCCCACAATTATACCGCCGTCTCCGGCATGGGCAAAGACGATTACATCCCCGTTGTAGACTGCCGCCGACAAGGTGGTGTCAAACTCTGTAATAGGCCTCTTTCTCCTAGCCGCCAGATTTTGCACCTTCTTAAAGGCAAATTCATAGCCATCCCGAAGAATTTGTTTTATACTTTCAACACTGGAATTTCCCCTAATTTTTTTGTTGCAATAATCTAAGAGTGACTGGGTCGCCGTCTGGGCCCCCAGGTCAGAATGCACTGCACTTCCCACTCCATCTGCAAC
>JAILSA010000276.1 GCA_024697885.1 Eubacterium sp.
ACTAAACGAATAAATAACGCTTGAACGAAGGTCATGTCGTAAGTTTTTTCTCAAATTTAGTCCTCCTTCCAAAGTATCCGCATTGAATGCCGGACCCGATAAATCGGATGTCCGGCATTCAATGCGGACACAAGACATTGCATTTTTAAAAAAAATTTGCTGTATTTTTGAGTTCGTCAGACGCATCTGCGTCCAGATCACGCCGCCAGGCCAGCACACCACCAGGCCGTCGCGTTTTTCAGACTCCTGTCAGGCATCAGAAATCCAATTCAGACAATTCTTATTCAGCTTTCAAATTGTCCCTGGTCTTTTTTTGGCTCATAAGCTGAGCCTTGATATTTATCAAACTGAATTGCCATCAGTTTGATATTTGGTCGATTTTGGTTTTGAGATAAACCGACAAAAACCTCTGCTCCCTTCGTTTTTCTTGTATATAAAAAAACAGGAGCCGTTATGGAAAAAAAGCTCCTGTCTACTTAAAAAAATTTTTCACACTCTCATCATGTAAACTTGTCTTTTTTAATAGACAAAAAAATGGAACGGGGAAAATCTTATATACAAAAAAAACTAAAAACCTGGAGCAAAACCACCCCTTCCGCCTAATTATTTTCCACAGGAGCGTGCCACGCTCCTGTTGTAATTTATGGCTAGAAATTGTATTGGTATATAGAGGAGAGCTTCGTTTTTTTAAAAGTGCAATAAAGCCCGAAATTTCGGGGGTTTCAGCGATTTTAGGCACTTTACTATATTAAACCATACAGTTTACATGTGTAAACTGTTTAATTTAGCCATAGTAAAGCATTGACTTTAATATAACTAAAGTATATACTGTAATATGTAAACCAAACAATTTACTAAAAGTAAAGCGAGGAAAAAATATGAAAGATAAACATTTAGAGTATACACAAGATACTCAAACCCTTGTAGGGTCACGTAAGCGTCAGCTAATGGATATGGAGACAGGAGAGCAAATCCTTGTTGACCAAATTACAAAACGTGTCTATGGCTCTAAAAACTTCTGGAAGTGCTATCTCATGGACTTTCTAACAGTTCTCGGCATTATAGATAGCAAACAGCTTGATATTTTTATATACATAGTCGAGAATACAAACCAGTCCAACAACACCTTTTTAGGCACTTATAGCAAAATTGCAACTGATGTAGGTTGTAGTTCTGCTACCATTGCGAAAATAATGAAAAAATTACAAGCCAACAATTTTATTAAAAAATTACAAAATGGAGCCTGGCTTGTAAATCCTAATATTTTGATGAAGGGAAATGATACAAAACGTCAAATTCTATTATCATACTACGAGAGCGAGGAACCAATTAACGAGATAACAATGTCTAGAACAAAAAGAACACCCGTAGAATACGTTCCACAACAAAAAAAAGAAGTTCTGGAGGTGAAGGAAGATGGAAATGTTTGACAAATTCGAATTAACATACTGGTCAAATAACGAAGTTTTTTCAATACCACTTGAAAAATGGCAATACTTTGCTATCGCTCAAGTGCTTGGATTATCCTTAAACAAAGATGCTAAAGGATTAAGTATATCTTGCTTTTCAAAAGAAACTGTAGCAGGGCGATTAAAAAAAATGGGAATACTTGTTACTCCGGAACAATACGACCAGTTGAAGGGAGATGACAATAATGGCTAAAACCGTTCAAATTCCTCTTGATACATTTTATGACCTTATAAGGGTTCATCTACTAGACCAAAACGATCCGGATACTATGAAACGAATTTCAAGCACCCTCGAACGAAAACTAGATACTATGACCAGGAGAGAATACTACTCAACATATAAAAACACTTCTTTAACTGACGCAGAGCGTCAAGAAGCTCGACTTAAATATTTAGATGCAGCTGGAATACCTGATGCTTTTCGATCATAAAAAAAAGAGGCAATTTCGCCTCTTTTTTTGCGCTCGCTATATTATCAATAGAATTTTTGTACCTTTTTACCACGCATTTTTTATATATGACTCCAATACCATTTCCGCTCTATTCTCTCCATGGTTCAGCCACTCGCCCACCTTGTTCAAGGCTTGCGTTCTATCCGCTCCAGCGCGCCGGTATTCGTTGTATTTTTCTTGTGCCACGAATCGTCTGAGGTCATGGAATGAATGTCGTTCAATCTCTAGCTTGTCCTCGGTTCTGCGCAGGTATTTGTTC
>JAILSA010000298.1 GCA_024697885.1 Eubacterium sp.
TCAGCGTATTGGAGATACTTGGTCTCGCTCTGGTCCACCTCGTAGCGGCAAAGAGCTCCTAAGAACTTTGGAATGGTAGTATTGGCGTGCTTTCCATTCAAGACATTGTTGGTTCCCGCCAAAACATTTTCAAAAAGCTTGGTCTCATCAAACTGATGAGCTGCTGTCAAAAAGTCCTCCTTGTTGGAAGCATTTGTCACCTTGTAGAGCTGGTAGAGGGCGTCGTTCATTCCGCCGTACTCAATTCCCAGAACAATTGACTGCTTAGACTCTGTCCACTTGTTGACTCTGTTGGCAATCCAGGTTCCCAGATTGTTGGCCAAGACAAGAGCATCCTCGTTGCCAGCGATCTGGTAGGAATCTACCACGCCGGCCAAAATCTTGTGCATGGTATACCATGGCACCCAGGCCTGGGTAGAAATGTTGGCATAGCCATTCTCTACATTGTCAAACTGAAGGTCTGGATCGCTTTTGAAGACAGAGCTTGGAAGGGTTGCTCCAAAAATGTAGCCCTCATAATCTGTTCCAACCGTTTTTTCCTGACACTCTGTCAGTCCATCGATCATGTAGTTCAGGCGCTCCTTCACTGCGTCTCTGTCATCCTCAGAAAGTCCAGGATTGACAGTGGCCTGAGCCAAGGCTGTCAGGTAGTGGCCCAATGTGTGGCCTCCAATCAGGGAGTCCTCCCAGCCGCCACCGTAACGGCTCTTATTCTTCATAAAGCTTGCGATCTCTGTAGAAGTCATATCCGTATTGCTTGCCCCTGTGTTGTAGACATAGCAGGCGGTCTGGCGAAATCCTGCCAGAAGACGGTCTGGGTCCAGAAGCAGAAGGTTTTTCACATCCAACTCCAAGGCGTTATCGTAGTAGGCATCTGTTACTTCTACGGATTCTTTTTCCAAAAAGTCAGCCCCCATAAGCTCGTTGAGAGCAATGACTGTCACCTTAAAGGTCTCGGTCTTGGTCACGCTGCCATAGGTAATCTCCGCTGTCAGAGTCACTTCCACATCATTTTTCCCGGAGGCAGGTCTTGTAACACTTCCATCTGTGGCAATGACCTCTGGGTTGGAGGAAGTCCAGTTGATAGTAGAGCCCATCTTGCTTCCCTTGGTTGGGAGCTCTAAATCTGCTGTGGTGCTTTCTGGAATGCTAAGGGCCGCCAGGTCTGCTGCCACATTGGCTGCATCTCCTGACTCCTTAATGGTGATGTAGGTCATGTTGATGGCCTTGTTGTCATCACCGGAACCAATGGCATCAAGAACCAGCTCGCCACCCTTTACGGTGACATTGGATGTCAGGACACCGCTGTTGGTTGACACATCAAAATTTTCCTTCAAAACCTGCTGGTCGTCCTGACCATAATAGGCATATACGGATGGAGACTTAGAACAGCCCCAAGGGTCTACAAATCCAACTTCCACCAGGTAGGTCCCATTCTCCAACTCGAACTTGTAGCTGAGTTCTCTGTCCTGGCTTCCCCTCTTTTCATACTGGTTTTTGGTGTAACGGTTGGTGGCCGTCTTGTCATCCTGGTCTGAGGAGGTAAACTCGTATGGCCAGGTCCAGTTGGAGCTGACACCACCTACGGAACAGGACCCGTTGCCAGAGGATTCATTGTCATCGTCTCCCCCTACAGGAGCATCGTTAATACCCCACTTAAATCCTGTCACCTCATCTGCTCCATACAACTGATCTGTGACGCTGTTGTGTGTTCCCAATTGGTCACCGCTAGGGACGGTGGCCGGATTGATGTCGCCGCAATCTACAAAGTAGAGAATGCTGTCATCGTCTCTGTCCTGAACCGTTGCCGCCTGGGAAGGAATCCCCATATCCGGCACTAGACTGGTGGCCATAGCCAGGGCCATAGTTACTGCTGTGGCACCCTTGAAGGCTCTAAAAAATTTCTTTTTCATAGTCTCTTCCTTTCTTTTCTTGTAAAAAAATACCTTAAGGTTATCTCTTACTCTAATTTTATTATCACAGGGAAAAAAAGACGATACTATTTCGTTTTGTTTGTTATGAAAAGGTTTTGTTAAAAGGTTAGTTTGGGTGTGAAAATCTCCTTGCCAGTCTGTGATATTTGACATATAATCAATAAAAAAGGGGGTTATTTGGATATTTTAACCTGAAAATGTTTTGTTTTTTTACGATGGAGGTGTAAAAATTTCATATGGATTATTTGAATTTTGATGTGCAGCGATCTCTGCACCTGAATTGGACGGGAAAATTCATAGCCCCAGACGAGAATTGGATCCACATGTCCAGGGTTTTGACTGACTTTGAATTTATTGTTATGACAGAGGGGGAACTTTTTATTGCAGACGACCGGGGCCAGTACCACCTGCAAAAAGGGGACTACCGCATTATGTCTCCCTGCGAGCGTCAATATGGCTACAAGCCCTCCCAGTGCACCTTTTACTGGACCCATTTTTCCTATAACAATTTTCACAACGACCCGGGCCGCCACAAGGAGGGGGAACTTCACCTTCCCTTCCCGGCAGAGGACACCCATATCGCCCTGCCAGAGCAGGCCAGGGTCCCAAGGCTGGACCGACTGGTGGTGCAATTTAAGCAGCTGCAGGACTGCAACCGCAAATACCGCAACATCAACCAGGACGGTCACATCCTGACCTCCATCCTCTGCGAGCTCTACAGTCAACTCTACCTGTCCGGCAGCAGGGTCACCATGAAGGGGGAACAGGTCCAGCTCTACACAGACATTGTGGACTACATCTCCTGGCGAATCCGGGAGAACATCCGAGTCTCGGAAATCGCCGAATACTTTGGCTACAACGAAAAATACATCACCACTTTTTTCAAAAAGTCAGCGGGACTCTCCCTCAAGGCCTATATCCTCAACCAGAAAATGGAGCTGGCCCAGGCCCTTTTGACAGATACCAACCTGCCCATTGCACAGATTGGTTACGACATCGGTTTTTCCGACAACCACAACTTCTCATCGGCCTTCAAAAAAATCACGGGACAGAGTCCTTCCGAGTACAGAAACTCCTATGCAGAGCGAATGCTCTTTCACGAGTAAAAAGGCGCTTACCTGCCCTCCTCAGGAATATATTCACGAATCATTTTTTCCAGCTTTGGCGGATCCACCGGCTTAGCCAGGTAGTCCTTAAAGCCGAGGGAGAGGTAGGTCTCTCTGGCTCCGGCTATGGCATTGGCCGTCAGGGCAATGACCACCGTATCCTTGATGGGATGGCCCGGCAGGCAGTTGAGGCGCTCTAGGGTCTCAATGCCATCCATCTCCGGCATCATGTGGTCAAGGAAAATCAAATCAAAATGTTGCTTTTGCACTTCTTCTAGACATCTTTGGCCGGATTCCACATCCACAATCTGGACCTGGGTCTTTTTTAACAAGCCCACAAAAACCTTGCGGTTAATGGCATTGTCATCCACCAGAAGAATTTTCACATCAGGTCTCACAAAGGACTCCTGGTAGGCAAAATTCTCCGCCTCAATCTCTGTAGTTTTCTCCAGACTGTCTAGTTTTTCCTCTCCCACCACCTTCTGCCTGAGGTCAAAGTAAAAAACACTGCCCCTGCCGTAGCTGCTCTCCACATGGAGCTCACTGCCCATAAGTTTTAGGAGGTTGGCTGCGATGCCAAGGCCCAGTCCCGTTCCCTCTACATAGTGGGTCTTGTCGCTTTGGAGGCGGCCAAAATTGGAAAAGAGTCTCGGTATGTCCTCCTTGCGGATTCCAATTCCCGTATCTCTTACCTGGAAGGACAGGACCACCTGGTCCCCCTCCATCCTTCCATTAATGGCCAGGGTAACCCGGCCCTTCTCCGTATACTTGACAGCATTATTCAAGAGGTTAACCAAAATCTGTCGCAGGTGGACATCGTCGCCGTAGAGCTGGTCCGGAAGACTTGGCTGGAGTTCCGTCACAATGTGAAGGCCCTTGTCCTCCGCCTTGACCCTGGTCATCTGAATGGCCTCAAGAAGAACCGAACCCAAACGGTAGTCCACACATTCAATGGTCATGCCACCGGACTCGATTTTGGCAGAATCCAAAATCTCATTAATAATACTCAAGAGGCTGCCTGCAGAATTTCGTATATCAATGACATGTTCGCGAATCTCCCGCTCCTTGGTCTCCCGGAGAATCATTTCATTCATGCCCATAACCGCATTGATGGGGGTGCGGATTTCGTGGGACATGCGGGCCAAAAATTCCGACTTGGCCCGGCTGGCCTTCTCCGCAATCTCCTTTTGCTCCTCAATATCCTGAAGGTTGGTCACCATCTCCGTAATATCTCTCACGGCGTACATGACGCCGCACTCTGCCCCAGAGGAAATGAGCTTGGTCTTTTCTATAGTATAAATCCTGTCATTTTTTCTCAGCCACTTGCCGTCCTCGTA
>JAILSA010000040.1 GCA_024697885.1 Eubacterium sp.
ATCCCTGACTATAAGTCAATAAGACCCCTTGAAGACGACGAGGTAGATAGGTCCGAGGTGGAAGTGCAGTAATGTATGTAGCTGACGGATACTAATAGGTCGAAGGCTTGACCTTGTTGGTTTTTGAATGACGAATTTGTAGGATTTTGATTTGAATATAGTGTGTAGTTTTGAAGATACTAACTATCTTCGGATGGCCTAGTGGCTCAGTTGGTTAGAGCGCCGCCCTGTCACGGCGGAGGTCGTGGGTTCGAGTCCCATCTGGGTCGTTTCGTTCAATCGAACGAACAATTAAATATTTATGGGATCTTAGCTTAGCTGGGAGAGCATCTGCCTTACAAGCAGAGGGTCACAGGTTCGAGCCCTGTAGGTCCCATTTATATGCCGACGTGGCTCAATTGGCAGAGCAGCTGATTTGTAATCAGCAGGTTACCGGTTCAAGTCCGGTCGTCGGCTTTTATGGGCGGATTCCCGAGTGGCCAAAGGGGGCAGACTGTAAATCTGTTAGCTACGCTTTCGAAGGTTCGAATCCTTCTCCGCCCATTTTATAATCTAAAAATTTAGATTATATGGGAATGTGGTTTGAAATAATTACGCAAATTATGGATTATCATAATGATTATCGCGGGGTAGAGCAGTCAGGCAGCTCGTCGGGCTCATAACCCGAAGGTCGTAGGTTCAAATCCTGCCCCCGCAATTTATGCCCAGATAGCTCAGTTGGTAGAGCAGAGGACTGAAAATCCTTGTGTCGCTGGTTCGATTCCGGCTTTGGGCATACCTTTGGAGCATTAGCTCAGGTGGTAGAGCACTTGACTTTTAATCAAGTTGTCCGGGGTTCGAGTCCCCGATGCTTCATAACAACGTAAAAGACCCGGTCTTAATTGATCGGGTCTTTTTTGTATTCTAATTATTTTGTTTATGATGTTCTTCCTTGACGCGATACATTTCCTCATCCATTCTTGCCATGAGAGAGTCAATGTTGTCATTTTGATTTGGGTAAAAAATTGCTGCGCCGGCGGAAAACTTCAGGGTAAACTTATTCTTTGAAGTTTTGTTTTGTGTATCTACCAGATTCTGAACTTCCTCAATAAGCCTGTCCACCTCTTCCTCAGAGGAGGCATAGGTCAGAATCATAAACTCATCTCCTCCTATTCGGAAGGGAATACCGTCTGTGAGATTAACGGCCTCACGGAGAATTTTTCCAAAGGTCTGCAGGGCAGAATCTCCTGCCAAGTGTCCAAAATTATCGTTGATGTACTTAAAATCGTCCAGGTCAAAGCTGATACCTGCAAAAATCTTGTTTTTCTTTTGGATATGTTCATTGGCCCGGAAGGTTTTTAACATATACTGGCGGTTGTAGACGCCGGTCAGGGGGTCAATGAAGGCTTGCTCGTCCTTGAGGGCCAGGGTCAATTCCACCAAAGCCAGTGAAATGGAGACTCCAATGGTGCAGAGATTTCCTGTAAGGTTCTGGAAAATGGCACCGAAGGATACGGTGAGAAACATGATCTTAAATGGAAAGAATCGATAACGGGAGCTATCGGACTTGGCAATTAAGGTCAAGAGAAATCCCATGATGATGTAGAGGGGATCAATAATCCAAGGGATGTAGTAAAAAGGTCCTCTCACATAAAGTCCCTCTTGGTTTATGGTAATAATCCAATCAGTAAAATAGGATGTGATTGCCATGAAGAAAACAGCCATCATGGGAATTGCTCCTAGGATAAGCGCTCTTTTATGTAATTTTTTCTTGGGCCAAACTCGCAGAAGGGAGTAGGCTAGCCAGAGGTAGGCGGTTAAAGCCAGGGCCGAGTAGTTAATAACATAATTAAAGTAGACAATCCAATAATAGTTTGGGCTTGGGTGGTAGCGCAAAAGAGCTGCCACAAAATCTGAGCCGCAGATAAAGGCATTGGCCACAATAAAAATGTGGAGGACTCGGTCTTCTGTAAAAATCTTTTTGTTATAATTTTTCAAACTGGCTAACACAATTAAATCAAGAAAAATTCCCAATCCGCAAAGGGTGGCATTAGCCAAATAATACTCCATAGACACTCCTTATTTTTGCGAAATGAAGTCAGTAAATTACTCTGATTATAACATAAAAAAGAATAATATTTCTACTTTTGGACTATAAATTTAATATAAAATATGATACCTTATAATTAGAATATTTAATTGTGAAAAGAGGAGGGATGGGCATTATGGACTATACTCAATTAGGAGCCACATATGCTTCGTCCGGGGATATTATTACTATTATTATATTGCTGATTTTTGGGGTAATGATTAGACAATTTTTGTTCGTGACTACAGACTTGAATTTTACCCTTTTTAAGCGAGCATGTGTTCTCCTTATGATAGCAGCGGTTAGTAATATTATTTTTTACAGATTATCTCATATGGATGTGGAGCATGTTGTCATGCTTTATTTGACGAGATCGATTTACAACGTCTGCCTGATTGGCGTTAGTGCTATTTTCATTCTCTATGTAAGAAACCTGGTGGTGTCCACCAGTCGCTACCGGAAGCTGATTTTTGTTTTGACAAATTGTGTTGTGACCATTGCCAGCATTTTGTGCGTGACTACACATTGGACACATTTTGGTCTCTACAGGGATTCGAAGCAGGGACTCTGGATGCGAAATGCCTACCTAAATCCTTTGGCCATAGTATATTTTTGGGTCGTTTTGGCTATGATCGTCATGCTGGTATTTTTCCACAAGAGGATGATCAGACAGATCAACGCAGTGCTTTTGACGGCGGGATTTCTCTGCGTGGTAATTGTGATTTTGGATAATATCTCTTATGGCAGCACTTACCTGACTTTTAGTTTCCTGCTACCAATGATTTGTGTTTTGGTTATGATTCACAGTAGGCCATATGACCTCCTGACCGGGGCCATGGGAGAAGAGGCCTTTAAGGGTATTTTTATCAATAAGAAAAATATAAAAAAATCCAGAGATTATGTGGCGGTTCAGCTGGCTATTAACAATGAACGGGATATTCCAAGGCCAGTGGGCCGGATTCTCTACCTTTTTAACAGGGAGTATGTGACCAATTCGGTGGTGTTCAACCTCCGCAGCGGTCTCTATCTGGGGGTCATGGACCACAACAAGATCAACGAGGGGATGTGGGAGAGGATTCACCACTGGATTTACCAGGAGCTAGTTCCCTACTGTGAAAAGTACAATATGGATTACAAGGTTGTGGTATTTCCGGGAATGGATTTTATCTATGAGACCAAGCAGATTCTCAACTATATTGACTTGCGACTGAAAAAAATGAAAAACAAGGGCATTTACTTTATGTCCAACGGGGATATTATGGAGTTGAGGAAAATCAACTACATAGCGTCGGAACTCAAGGATATAGCAGAGAAGAGGAATTTGAACGATCCTAGGATTTTGGTTTACGCTCAACCGGTGAAAAATGCCAAAACCGGCAAGTACAACTCGGCGGAGTGCCTTATGAGAATGAGCCTGCCGGAGATGAAAATAGTCTTTCCGGATTTGTTTATTCCTACGGCAGAGAGGTTGGGAGTTATCCATGTCCTGAGTATGATTATCCTTAACAAGACCTGCCAGGTGGTTAAGCAGCTGATGGAGGAGGGCTATGACTTCCGCCGCATATCTGTGAATTTTTCCATATCGGAATTTAAAAATAACGATTTTTGCGACAATGTCATTAAGATTATAGAGGACAACGGGATTCCATTTGAAAAAATCGCCATGGAGCTGACAGAGAGCACCAACGACGATGATTATGGTTTTCTAGAGGAGAAGATCGAGATTCTCCAGCAAAAGGGCATTCGCATGTATCTGGACGATTTTGGTACGGGGTATTCCAATTTTGATCGAATCCTCAGTTTGGGAATGGATGTCATTAAGTTTGACAGGTCCATGCTTTTGATGCTGGACAAGAATGAAAATATAAGATTTACCCTCAACCACTTTTCCTCGGCCTTTAAGGACATGGATTACCGAATCCTCTTTGAGGGAGTGGAGACGGAGGAGCAGGAGGAAATCTGTATGGAGTGCCAGGCCGATTACCTCCAGGGTTTTAAGTACTCTAAGCCGGTGCCTTGGGAGCAGTTGAGGGATTTTTTCCAAAAAGAAAAGTCTGAGTAAGTGTTGCTACTCAGACTTTTTTCTATGGGGAGGAAAAACCTCCTGAACTAAATATTTAAATTCCATGTAGGCCTCGGTTTGGCTCAGGTCCGAAAGGGCCTCTAAGAGGCTCTGGTAGTACCAGGCGTGGTCCTCGTAGTCCTGGCTGTGAAAGTGCTGCCAGAGGTGGTCCCCCCGGCGGCCAAAGTCCCTGGCGATGGACCTCATATTGGAGAGCTTGTCCCCTAGGGCCACGATTTTGG
>JAILSA010000041.1 GCA_024697885.1 Eubacterium sp.
ATCCCTGACTATAAGTCAATAAGACCCCTTGAAGACGACGAGGTAGATAGGTCCGAGGTGGAAGTGCAGTAATGTATGTAGCTGACGGATACTAATAGGTCGAAGGCTTGACCTTGTTGGTTTTTGAATGACGAATTTGTAAGGATTTCGATTTGAATATAGTGTGTAGTTTTGAAGGTACTGAACAATTGAAGTACCAAAGAGAACCGAAGAAGGAAACTTCTTCGATTTCTTGTATTATTCCTCGATAGCTCAATGGTAGAGCACTCGGCTGTTAACCGAGTTGTTGTAGGTTCGAGCCCTACTCGGGGAGTTAAGGATTAGGTTCCTTTGAAAGAAAAATTATATATTGGCCCCTTGGTCAAGCGGTTAAGACATCGCCCTTTCACGGCGGTAACACGGGTTCGATTCCCGTAGGGGTCATTATGGCGACTTAGCCAAGTGGTAAGGCATGGGACTGCAACTCCCTGATCATCGGTTCAAATCCGTTAGTCGCCTCTCGAGCATCAAAGAAATTTGGTGCTCTTTTTTTATGGATATGGAAATAAAAAAATCTTAGATATAAATCCAAGATTTTTTCTCTCTATAAATTTTTTGGGAGGGGAGGATTAATCCTCTCCCTTCTTTGTAAATTCCAAATTTGCGAACTTGGTGTACTGTCCTAACCATTTTAATTTGACGGTACAGGTAGGACCGTTACGCTGCTTACCTATGATTACTTCTGTGACTCCCTTTTCAGAGGAGGAGTCCTTGTTGTAGTACTCATCGCGGTAGAGAAACATGACCACATCCGCATCCTGCTCAATGGCTCCGGACTCACGCAGGTCAGACAGGATCGGTCTTTTATCCTCTCGTTTTTCCACCTCTCGACTGAGCTGGGAGAGGGCGATGACAGGGCAATTTAACTCTCTTGCCAAGCCTTTTAGGGAACGAGAAATATCGGAAATCTCCTGCTGGCGGCTAATGTTTTTACTTCCGCTGTTGCCGGACATGAGCTGGAGGTAGTCGATCATAATCAGATCCAGACCCTTCTCCATTTTTAGCTTACGACACTTGTTTCTGAGCTCGTTAATGGAGATGGAAGGAGTGTCGTCAATGACCAGGGAGGATTCTCCCAGGATAATGGAACTCTCGGTGATTTTGGCCCACTCATCGTCGTCTAGACTTCCGGTACGGATGTGCTGGGAATCTACCTTGGAGTTCATGGAAACCAAACGCTTGGCCAGCTGGATTTTGCTCATCTCCAGGCTGAAGATCGCGGTGGAGACATGGTTGTTCATGGCCACGTTTTCGGCGATATTAAGGGCAAAGGCCGTTTTTCCCATGGAGGGACGGGCGGCGATCAGAATCAGGTCTGAGGGCTGCAAACCGGCGGTCTTTAGGTCCAAATCCCGGAAGCCGGTGGAAATACCAGTGACGGAGCCAGCGCTTTTTGAGGCCATCATAATATTTTCCAGGGTATCAAGGGCCACATCCTTAATAGGAGTGAATTCCTCGGAACCTGTCCTGCTGTTGACGATTTTGAAAATCTCACGCTCTGTATCCTCTAGGAGGGTCTCAATTTCCGCGCCCTGGTAGGCCTGGGTGGCCAGTCCCTCTGTAGTGCGTATGAGACGGCGGGCAATGGCCTTATCTGACACGATATCGCAGTAGTGCTTAATATTGGCTGAGGTTGGTACTGAGGCCAAAATATTGGCGATAAACTCACTGCTTGAGAGTTCAGGCGGTGCACCTACCTCCTTTAATTTGTTGGAAACGGTAACCAGGTCAACGGCACTTCCCTTGGTATAGAGGTCAACTATGACCTGATAAAGAACCTTGTAACGGGCATTGTAAAAATCCTCGTCGTTGAGCTGCTCGGAGGCCACCATAATGGCTTCCTGGTCCATGAGCATGGAACCGATGACGGACTGCTCCGCATCCAGGTTATTTGGCATAATTCTTTGAATGATTGCTTCATCCATGGATAAAAACCTCCGTTACTTACTTGTCCTTGACGATTACTTTGAGTTCTGCCGTAACCTTTGGATGAAGACGAATTGGTACCATAAAGGTTCCTGCGCTCTTAATAGGGTCTTTGAGGTTCATTTTTTTCTTATCCAAATCGTAATTTAACTGTTCTTTGGCGGCGCTGGCGATTTCCTTGGTGGATACAGATCCGAAAGTTCTGCCGTCCTTGCCGGCCTTAATGAAGACCTCTACACTCTTGGTCTCAAGCTCTTTGGCAAAAGCCTGGGCATCAGCCAAATTTTGAGCGGCTACTTTATCATCGTTCTTCTGACGAAGCTTTAAGTCGTTGAGATTTTTGGGAGTGGCCTCAATGCCCAGATTTTTCTTGAAGATAAAATTTCTGGCATAGCCTTCCTTGAGTTCTACAACCTGATCTTTTTTTCCTACATTTTTTACATCCTGTGTCAATATAACTTTCATTTAAATGTCACCTTCCTCTTTCATTTTTGTCAAAACCTCTTTGAGCCGGTGGATGGCATCTTCTACGGTACAATCGGCCAGCTGGGCTCCGGCGGAGCTTATGTGGCCACCACCTCCCAAGCGCTCCATTACCAGCTGCACATTGAGCTCGTCGATGGAACGGGCGCTGATGAAGATCTTGCCGTCAAACTGGGTCAGGATAAAGGAGGCCTTAATGCCCTCAATGTCCAAAAGACTGTCGGCGGTTTTGGCACCAGCGATGGTTGGGGAAACGCATCGCTCCGCATTACATGGGGCGATGGCATAGTGGTCTAAGAAAATTTCCATATTTTGAATGGCTTCCGCTCGAACCTTGTACTCCTCTAGGTCAGAACGGAACATCTTGCGGATGCGGACAATGTCGGCACCGCAGCGACGGAGGTAGGCCACGGCCTCGAAGGTCCGGACGCCTGCCTTGGTCATAAAGTTATTGGTATCAATCATGATACCGGAATAAAGGGCATCTGCCTCAATATTTTTTAGGTAAATTTCGTCCCCGGCATACTGGAGAATCTCTGCCACCATCTCACAGGCGGAGGAGGCAAAAGGCTCGATATAGGACAGGGTTGGATTTTCCACAGCCTCGTCGGTCTGTCTGTGGTGGTCAATAACCACCACAGAAGAGGCAATCTTTAGGAGGTCAGGGGCGTCGGTGTAGGATGGACGGTTGACGTCCACCACGATCAAGAGGGCTCCCTGGCCGTTGCCCATAAACTCCTTGGCCTCTTCCCCGGTGACAAAGAGGTCATCCGGGTAGGAAGAATTGTCCTGGAATACCTTCAAAAGAGGGGCCAGGGAAGAAGTGACATCGTTGACTACAATGCGGGTTGGCTTGGCCAGGGTCATGGCCAGGCGGTTGATGCCCAGGGCGCTTCCGATGGCGTCCACATCTGGGAGATGGTGTCCCATAATAACAATTTTATCTGCGGCCTCAATGGACTCCCGAAGGGCATGGGCCTTGACGCGTGCCTTGACACGGGTCATTTTTTCCTGCTGTATGGTCTTTCCTCCGTAGTAGAGGATGTTGTCCCTGGATTTAATAACTACCTGGTCACCGCCGCGGGCCAGAGCCAGATCAATGGCGCTGCGGGCATACTCCTGGCGCTTGCGGAAGGTGTCTGCCTGAAGGCCGATTCCCATACTGAGAGTGACCGTCTTGGCGTCTCCGGTGTTGACATTTTTTACATCCTCAAGAAGGGAAAATTTGTCAGACTGGAGCTCAGATAAATACTTGTGTTGGAACAAAATGATATACTTATCCTTTTCGATTTTGCGCGTGATAGCATCGATTTTGGATGTGTATTTGTTGATTTTACGGTCCACGAGAGCGCTGAGAAGAGACCTTCTAACCTCCTCAATGCCGCCTAGGGATTCATCGTAGTTGTCGATGTAGAGAAAGGCAATATCCAGGCGCTGGTCGTAGTTTTCCCGAACCACCTGAACGATGTCAGTCTCGTCGTAGACAAAGACCACAAAAAGGGTGTTGCCGATGCCCAGCTTGTTGGCTGTGGCCTCCTCGTCCCCTGTCAGCTCCAGGCGCTGGACAACGGTGCGGTAGAAGGTGTTGTCGTCTCGGTTAAAATGAACCTCGCAGTTATTTTCGCAGTCTGTGGGAAAATACTGGTCTGTAATGGCAGCCACCGCCTCGCTGATATGGAAGCGCTTGCCCAGGTCATAGGAAAAAGTGTCGTGGAACTTGTCATTTTGCCAGAGACAATTTCCATCTTCATCCAAAAGTGCCATAGGAAGTTCCACCTGCATGGCCGCTTGGTTGATCTGAGAGTGGAAGAGCATGGCGTAATTAACCAGATCCAGCATCAGGGCCTTGTGCTTGAAGCCGTAGATCAAAAAGGCGATCAGAGCGTAGAGCCCCACATAGCAGGACATAAAAATTCCTGCCTTGAGATTAATGGTATATATGTGAATATTCATGGCGATTAGGAGAATGGTCAATAAGACCGGCCAGCTCAGGTATGAGCTCAAAGACCCCTTAATTGCTTTATTCCTCAATATAAAATACCCCCTTGCGTTTATGGCGGATAATAATCCGATAATATTATAGCACTAAAGGGCCCTAAATACAAACCTTGTCTGCGGACAATCAAGAACAGGTGAAAAAAAGGACCCATCCCAAAGGGGATGAGTCCCAAGATATTTAAGTATAAAATTAATCCAATGTGTATGGCATCAAAGCGATGTGACGTGCGCGCTTAATAGCAACGGTAAGAGCTCTCTGATGTTTAGCACATGTTCCTGTGATTCTTCTAGGAAGGATTTTACCTCTCTCAGACATATATTTTCTCAGCTTTGCTGTGTCTTTGTAATCGATAAAATCATGCTCTTTGTCAGAACAGAATGCACATACTTTTTTTCTTCTACGAGGACCTCTTCTTCTAGCTGGAGAGTTTCCTCCTTCTTTATTATAAGCCATTTAATTCAAACCTCCTTATAAAATCCTGTCGCCAGTCTAGTTAAATGGGAGACCATCTTCAATGTTTGGTGGCAAATCCATAAAGTCATCATCTGCTGGTTTCGCATTTGTTGGCTGTGGAAATCCGCCGCCCATATTGGAACCGGATCCATTGGCATCTGCAGCGCTCTTGCGCTCTGCAAATTCAATTTCATCTGCGATGATCTGTACGCTGTAAACTTTTTCACCGTTTTTGTTGGTGTAATTGTCATTCTGAACGCGTCCGGTAAGAAGCATGCGTGAACCCTGCTTGAAATATTTTTCAACGAATTCAGCGGTTTTACCGAATGCTGTACAGTTAAAGAAATCTACATCAGTTTCACCCTGACGAGCAAAACGACGATTTACAGCGAGACTAAATCTAGCGATTGCTAATGAGTTTTCGCTCTGAGTGTAGCGAATCTCTGGGTCACGGGTAAGGTTACCCATCAAAATTACCTTATTCATTAAACAAGACTCCTCCTTATCTTATGCTTCCTGTTTCACGCATAAGTATCTGAGCACGTTGTCCATAATGCGAAGTCTCTGCTCCAATTCGCCAGGGGTATCTGCCTCTGAGTCGAACTGAATAAAGTAATAAAAGCCTTCACTCATCTTCTGAATTTCATAAGCAAGTTTTTTCTTGCCCCATTCATCGACATTAGTAATTGTTCCGCCGAAAGTTGTGATATACTCTTTTGCCTTCTCGACGGTGGCATTTCTTACTTCGTCTTCAACTTTTGCACTAACAACTAAAGCTAATTCATACTTATTCATAGTTGCTTGCACCTCCTTTTGGTCTCTGGCTCTCCTCAAATCGAGAAGAACAAGGAATTTTTATGATTTTTACATCACGGAACTAAATTTTATCATAGTCCGGGGAAAAAAGCAAGGAGTAATTTCCTATTCTTCAAAACTTTTGAAGCCTTTTTCCACTGCTTTCCTGGGCATCATGACCTGGCGGCCGCAGCCCAGGCACTTGAGACGAAAATCTGCCCCCACCCGAAGGATTTCCCAGCGGTTGCTGCCACAGGGGTGGCCTTTTTTCATTTTTATGATTTGATGCAATTCAAAATCCATCTGCCATCACCTCTCATTTTTTTCACTAATAGTATATAGGAAAAAAGATTTAACTGCAATGAAAAACGCCCTGACCCGTGGGCCAGAGCGCATAATTGTTAAGTTTCAGGACTTAGCGTCCGCCAGGGCCGCCTGGCATCTGGCTAGAAGAGCCGCCGGAGGTGGTGGCTGTTGCCGTGGCTGCAGCGGAAGTAGAGCTTCCTACATAAGCGCTGTAGCTTGAGCCGGTGGTCATACCCTCACAGGAGAAAATGATAGACCAGGAGGAGTAGGCTTTTTCTGCCTGGAAGCTAGCCAGGGTAGAAGAGGAGCTGTCCTTAATGGTCACGGTGGTTCCTGAGGAAATCTTAGAGGATCCTGTCAGGTTGACATAGGCCTGGCTAGAACCGCTGGTTGGTGTAGCTACCATGCCGGTGGAGCCCAGGGCAATCAGGGTGCCGCCGCTGACTTCGCAGACACAGTTGCTGTCGCCGTAATCCAGGGCACCATTGCCGTTGCCAGTTGGTCCGTTCACCAGGATGTAACCTCCCTTAATATACATGTTTCCATTGCTGTCAAGACCATCACCCTCTGCGCTTACGGACACCTTGCCGCCAGTAAAGGTCAGGGTGTAGGATCCAGTAGAAGAGCTAAAGGTGTCTCCGCCAGGACCCATGTTGGAGGACTGGCTGTCGCTGCCGCCTCCTGCATTAAAGCCGTCGTCAGAGGCTACGACATCAATGTTTCCGCCAGATACAGTGATGTTGGCTCCCTCGATTCCCTCGTAAGATTTGGTAACATTTATGGTGCCCCCAGAAATCTTTAGGTCGGTGTCGGAGTGGATGCCATCGTCTCCTGCAGAGGAAGTTATGGTACCGCCTGCGATGGAGATTGTATCGTTGGCATGAAGGGCATCGTCACGGTTACTGGTGGCATTAATGGTGCCAGCAGTGCTTGGGATGGTCAGGGTGTTGGTGGACTTCAGGGCCTTTGAACTGGTCTCGTCATTGCTAGAAGAAGAGGTGTAGGTGGCCTTGGAAGTCAGGCTGGTTGGGTTGAGGTAGAGCTCCTGGTAGGCATAAATTCCGTCGCCGGCGGAGGAGGTTACCGCGTATGTACCCTGGTCTAAGTTGACATTGCCGTATCCAGAAAGGTTGGAGTCGGCTGCGATGTCTGTCTCGTCCAGAGTAGTTTTGATGCCATCTCCCTTAGAATAAACAATAATGCTTGGGTCAGAGGTGTAAACTCCCAACTTGCCCGCAATACCTACATTGCCTACATAGGAAGAAGAACTTCCTATATTAATGGCTGTATTTAAAATTTTCAAAACTTCTGTACATTTAATACCATTTCCATTGGTGGAGGTAATACTTAGGGTTCCCGCTCCGTTGATGGAAAGAGGGGTCTTTTTGCAGACAATGCCTCCAGGATAAACAGTGGAGGTGGAGTCGTCGGCATCAGTTCCTGTCAGACCTACATCTGCCAGGGTGTTGGTGGTTCCATCTACCACGGTGATAATAGCCTTGGTCACATTGGTATTTTTGATGGTGATAATTCCCTTGTCAGAGGTGATTGGATCTGAGGTGTCTGCCAAATCGCTGGAGGTCATATTGACACCGTTAAGGATAATGTGAACCTCGCCGGAGCTGGTGGAGTCGCTCAAATCTACTTCCACACGGCCGTCTACCTGGCCACTGCCCTCGGTGGACAGGGTGTAGGTACCTGGAGCTGTAATAGTCAGCTTGTTTTTCTTGCTAATAGTATAGGTAGAAGTTGTGATTTTCTCCGATGGAGCGGTGGCAGGAATGGTTACCTGAGTGGCCCCGGTACTAGAAGTGTTAGTGTCGGATGAATCGTATTCTGTGCTGGAGTAAGTTCCGTTTCCAGAGGAGGTAGAAGTGTTGGTGGAGGAGCTGGTAGAAGAGCTCGTATCACTGCTTGTGGTGGAAGTGGAACTGGATGTGTTAATTTGGTACTTGTAGTTGTCCGCCAGGCGGTTTTTGGCTTTTTTCAAAAGCTTCTTGGTCACCTTCTTGGATTTTTTCACAGAGTAAACGGACAGGGTCTTGGTGGACTTGACGCTGATTGTTTTGGAGGCGCCAGCCTTGATTTTCTTCCCTTTTTTGAAGGCGGAACCAGTGGTGTAGTAAGGGACATAGCCTTTTTTTGCCTTGAGTTTAACCTTGATGGCAGAAGTATAGGTTCCGGTCTTCTTGCTGATGGTATAGCCCTTGGC
>JAILSA010000049.1 GCA_024697885.1 Eubacterium sp.
ATGTGTTTATGATTGGGGAGACGGACATTGACACTTACAAGGAGCACTTTGTAAAAAATGTTCAGACCTGGGATTACTTGATTTCTCAGAACAATTTTTCCAGTGAGACCTTTGCCAGAGCCTTTTGCTTTGACAAGAAAATGCTTGAGATCGGATATCCGAGAAATGATATTCTCTTTCGCGACAACAACGAGGAGGCCATCCGCCGCCGCAAGAGGGAGTTGGGCCTGCCTCTGGACAAAAAGATTATTCTCTATGCCCCAACCTGGCGAGATGACGAGTGGTCTGACGACGAAAAATACGAGTTTAGACCACAGATTAATTTTGACCTTTTGCGGAGCAAGTTGGGCCAGGATTACATCATGATTGTCAAGTACCACTACCTGATTATGGATGCGGTGGACTGGAGCGGATATGATGGTTTTGTTTACCACTTTGACCAGAGCCGAGACATTGCTGAGCTCTTCTTGGTTTCCGATCTCCTGGTGACAGACTATTCCTCTGTTATGTTTGACTACAGCATTTTGCGCCGGCCAATGTTCTTTTTTGCCTATGATCTGGACAAGTACAAAAATGAGCTGCGAGGCTTCTATTTCAGCTATCATGGCGAGATGCCGGGGCCAATTTCCAATACCACAGAGGATTTGATTAAAGATATCAAAGAGTATGATGACTCTTTATATACAGAGCGGTATGAAAAGTTCTGTGAAAAATACAACGGTGTAGATGACGGCCAGGCCTCACGCAGGGTCAAAGACCTGATTGAAGCCATGGTGCCAGCTAGGCCCAAAAACGTGTTCTATGACAACGAATAGGAGGAAGACATGAAGACAATAGCCAGCTTTGAAGTAAACCACAAGAGATTGCTTCCAGGAATTTATGTAAGTAGAAAGGACAGCACGGGAACGGATACGGTGACCACCTTTGACATCCGCATGACCAGACCCAACTACGAGCCGGTGATGAATACAGCAGAGATTCATACCATTGAACATCTAGGAGCAACCTTCCTTCGCAACCATGAGGAGTGGGGAGAAAAAATCATTTATTTTGGACCTATGGGATGCCGTACAGGTTTTTATCTTTTGATGGCGGGAGACTATGATTCAGAGGATATTTTGCCTTTAATGAGAGAACTCTTTAAGTTCATCCGCAACTTTGAGGGAGACGTGCCGGGAGCTTCTCCAGAGGAGTGCGGCAACTACCTGGACATGAACCTGCCTATGGCCAGATACCAGGCAGACAGGTATCTGGATAAGGTTCTGATGGGAATTACTCAGGACCGATTGAAATACAGTAAATAAAACAGGAGACAGAAAAAATCTATGGATATCAGCAAGAAAATAGCACAGGAATTAAACATAAAGCAGTGGCAGGTTGACGCTGTCATTCAGTTGATTGACGAGGGAAATACCATCCCATTTATTGCCCGTTACCGCAAGGAAAAACACGGAAGTCTTGACGACGAGCAGTTGAGAAATCTAGATGAGAGGCTGACCTACCTCCGAAACCTTCAGGACAGGAAGGAAACAGTTCTCGCCAGCATTGAGGAACAGGGCAAGCTGACAGAGGAGTTGAGAGCCCAGATTGAGGCGGCGGAGACCCAGGTCCTCCTAGAAGACCTTTACCGCCCTTACCGTCCAAAGAGAAGGACAAGGGCAACCATTGCCAAGGAAAAGGGCCTTGAGGGCCTGGCAAATATTATTTTGCTCCAGATGACAGACAAGTCCATAGAGGACGAGGCTGCAGACTATGTGGATCCGGACAAAGAAGTGGCAGATGTGGCAGAGGCTATTCAGGGAGCCCTTGATATCATTGCCGAGTCCATTGCCGATGAGGCGGACTATCGAACCACCATCCGAAAGAAAACTATGGAGGAGGGACTTTTGATTTCCACCGCCAAGAAGCCGGAGGAAAAATCTGTCTACGAAAATTACTATGACTTTGATGGAAAATTGTCCAAGATCTCTGGTTATCAGGTGTTAGCTATCAACCGAGGGGAGAAGGAAAAAATCCTGGCGGTCAAGATTGAGGCACCAGAGGAGGAAATCCTTCGCTACCTGGCCAAAAAGGTAATCCACGGGGACAACAGTCAGACAGAGCTATATCTAAAGGAGGCCATTGAGGACAGCTACAAGCGCCTCATTGCCCCAGCTATTGAGCGTGAGATTCGCAATGACTTGACAGAGAAGGCAGAGGATGGAGCCATCCGGGTCTTTGGCAAGAATCTAGAGCAACTCCTTATGCAGCCACCTATTGCCGGCAAGGTTGTCTTGGGCTGGGACCCCGCCTTTCGTACCGGCTGTAAGTTGGCCGTGGTAGATGCCACAGGTAAGGTTCTTGACACCATTGTGGTCTATCCAACAGAGCCACAGAACAAGGTGGAGGAGACCAAGCGCATCGTCAAGAAGTTGATAGAAAAATACAACATAGAATTGATTTCTGTGGGAAATGGAACTGCCTCTAGGGAGTCGGAGCTTGTGATTGTAGACATGTTAAAGGAAATCAACAAGCCAGTCCAGTACATTATAACCAACGAGGCGGGAGCTTCTGTCTACTCCGCCAGTAAGCTTGCCACAGAGGAATTTCCAAACTTTGATGTGGGACAGCGCTCTGCTACCTCTATAGCCAGACGACTTCAGGACCCACTGGCAGAGTTGGTAAAAATCGACCCTAAGTCCATCGGCGTAGGCCAGTACCAGCATGACATGAATCAGAAGAAGCTCAGCGAAGCCCTGGGCAATGTGGTAGAGGACTGTGTAAACAATGTAGGTGTGGACTTAAATACCGCATCAGCCTCCCTTCTGGAGTATGTGTCAGGAATTTCCAAACCAATCGCCAAAAATATTGTGGCATACCGAGAGGACAATGGTCGTTTTGCCTCCCGCAAGGAACTACTCAAGGTGGCCAAGCTGGGACCAAAGGCCTTTGAGCAGTGTGCTGGATTTATGAGAATCTCCGACGGCAAAAATCCACTAGATGCCACCAGCGTTCACCCAGAGTCCTACGGGGCAGCAGAGAAGCTTTTGGAGAAGCTGGGATATGACATGGAGGACATTAAGGGAGGACTGACAGGACTCTCTCTCATGGCCAAAAACCGCAAGAAACTGGCTGAGGATTTGGACTTGGGCCAGGAGACCTTAGATGACATTATTAAGGAATTAGAGAAGCCGGGCAGAGACCCTCGTGATGAGATGCCAAAGCCAATTCTTCGCAGCGATGTGCTGGAAATGAAGGATTTGAAGGAGGGCATGATTCTCAAGGGAACCGTGAGAAATGTAATAGACTTCGGTGCCTTTGTGGACATCGGTGTCCACCAGGACGGTTTAGTTCACATTTCCAAGCTGACAGACAAAAAGTTTGTCAAGCATCCGCTGGATGTGGTCAGTGTTGGAGATGTAGTAGAAGTAAAAGTATTATCTGTGGATATGCAAAAGAAGAGAATTCAGCTGTCCATGATTTTGTAAAGAAGAAAAAGGGGACTTCCACCAATTACTCAGTGGAAGCCCCCTTATTTTTTTCTTTTTATTGTACCTGTAACACTACCAGGTTGTTGTCCTCGTCAGCATAGACCACTGGGTAGGTGGCCTTTAATTGGTCGGCGTCAGGGATGGTGAAGGTGCCGTATTCCCAGGCTCCCAAGACGATATACTTGACATTGTACTTGGCAAGCAGATCCGCCCTCTGGTTTGGATTCTGGTACATAGTGTAGACATCGCTCTCGTTTTGCTGGTAGTTGACTCCGTGGAAAAAGAGGAAGGTGGAGGAGCCGCAGACAATATTTCTTCCTGTCAGGGAGGCCACAGCATTGTTGTGGTTGTTGGCCGTCAGGAAGGTGTCCTTTGGATCCGTATTTTCCTCAACCCACTGGCACATATTTACATAGGCCTGGTCGTAGAGTTCGTAGTCGGACACATACTCGCGGCCCAGGGTTAAGACAGCGGCAAAAACTCCCAGAGCTGCCGTTGCGCAGACGCCCACAAGACGAATGGTCTTGGACCCTTTTTTGGCAAGGGATGGAAGGGTGTCCCAGACAAAATCCGCAGCGGCAATACACAAGTAGAGGTAGGCCACAAGCAGGAGTTTGTTGTTGTCATAAGGGTTTGGCTGGAAGAGAATAAATTCACATAAGAGCCAGAGTACCACTCCCGGTAGGGCAATCTGTCGCTGCCTTTTTTCCCCGAAAATCAGGGAGAGAATAGGCAGGATAAACATGATGCCCAGGTTCTTCAGGTAGAAGATTATGTAGCTGTCCTGAACCTCCGGGTTGTTGTTGGCCCAGTTCCAGCCACCTCGCAGGAAGTGTTCTCCCTGAGCCTGCTGGAAGGTAAAGCCGATTAATTGAGGCAGGGCGAGAACCAGAACAATCCCTAGGAAAATCCCCCATCGAAGGAGAGGGGAGTTAGGATTTTTCAGGGCCTGGCGGTTGCGATAGATCTGGAAGGCCAGAGCCAGTACAAGACCTGCCACCAGAATATAACCCAGGTAGAGCAGGAGGTTTTCGCTCATTGGAGTCTCGCCCATTTGGACGAGGCTTATGTACTGAAGGACTAGCAAAACCCCCACTGTCAAAAAGAAACGACGGCTTAGGCTCATGTGGAGTTTTACGATTTTTCCTGTCTTAATAATGTCCTGAAGTAAGAAGACGGCGCAGGTTACACCCAGAGCCAGGAAGGAGTGGGTGTGAATGAGAACCAATCCACCGGCCAAAACTCCCCCAATTATAAAGTAGAGCCTGGACTTGAGCTTGCGTCCCCGAAGCAGGAGGGCGAGCAGTGGAAAGAGAATGGCCCAGCCAAAGAGGGTGGCCCTCTGAGGAATCAGCATGTCTGCAATAATATTGTGCCACTGGACATTTTCTGTCACATAGTTGGTAGGAGTCTGGTAGAACTCCGTAAATATTCTGGAAAAATTCTGGCTGCCAAAGCCCTGGTTTATAAAGTACCAAAAACCAAAGCCGCCGTTGAAGAAAAAGAGGGCGAAGGCCAGAATGGATTTGCCGCGGTAGCTGGTGCCGAAGCTGGTCAAAAAGATTTTGCAAATCTCATACATGCCAAAGAAGACCTGAGCCAGGGCAACATACATAGGCAAAAGGTAGGCCAGACGAAGAGAGGATCCCCAGATGTAAAGGCTAGAGGAAATGCTATCGGACAAAAACGGATAAGCAAGCTTGGTGCCTGGCAGGATGGAATAATCCGGTGGGAAGGTTCCCTGCTTGGCGATGCTGGTAATAAATCCCAGATGCATATTCATGTCTCCGTAGGTAGACTGACCGGAGTGGAGGGAAAATCCCTGACCCGGTGAAAGGGTGTGACCCGTCAGAACCACTGCTGTAAAAATAAAAGTAGGTATCAGAAGGAAGAGGACAGGGTCCTTGGCCAAAATTTCCTTGAGGGAAAATTTTGTGGACCTGCCTTGAATCAAATCCCTGTCCCCTAGTTTTAAGAAGACAAAGAGGGTGATTAAAATCATGCCAAAGAGGGCAAGAAAATGAGACAGCCTGGTAAAGCCCATAAAGAAGGAAAAGAGGGTGGGCAACCACTGGAGACCAAAGCTTCCGATACTAGAGCCCAAAAGCAGGGTCAGACCCCATTTTTCCTTTTTTAAGAGAGTGGCCGCCAGGGCCATACCCAGAATTTGATAGATAAAAAAGTAGGCAATGGCAGTAGCATTGCCGGCAATTGTTCCAAACATAGATACCTCCAAAATGTCAATTCGCTTGAATTAAAATCCAAAAACTATTTTATCTTATTTTAAGGAAATCATCAACACGAAATGACAGGTTGCGATTTTTGGGAAATGTTGCTATACTAATGGGGATTTACACTTTGGAAAGGAAGGGAAAAATTGTCTATACATATTCGGGTCAAGGTGGACTCTAAGTCCATGGGCCAATTTCTTTTATATCATTATTACACCAGTTTTTCAGGCTTTTTTAGCCTTTTGATTTCAGTGGCAGCCATAGTTTACTGCATTGTCCAGTGGAGCATTTTGACCTCCCAGGGCAAGGTGGCCCTGATTTTAATTGGCCTCATGTTTACGGTGGCCCAGCCGGCCATGATTTTGCTCCGAGGCGCCAGCCAGATGAAGTCCTCGGATTTTGAGGACTCCTATGCCTACATTTTTAATGATGCCGGCATCAACATTAGCCAGGGGGAGAAGAGTCAGCAGTTCACCTGGGAGTCTGTGGAAAAAATCGTCTGCAAGAAAAATGCCATTTATGTCTACATGTCCAAGGTCCAGGCTTTTGTCCTGCCTCGAGAGCAGTGTGAGCCAGACTTTGACAAGCTAGTTGCCTATATGAAGGAGAAAAAGAAAAAATGACATGGGAAAGTTTTTCGGAGGAAGACACCTTCAAAATCGGTTACGACCTGGCAGAGAAGGCCAGGGAGGGTGACCTCTTTCTCCTGGAGGGAGACCTGGGCGTTGGAAAAACCGTTTTTGCCAAGGGATTTGCCAGGGGATTGGGGATTGAGGAGCCTATAACCAGCCCCACCTTTACTATTATTCAGGAATATGAAGAGGGGAGGCTGCCCTTTTATCATTTTGATGTCTACCGCATTGCGGATGAGGAAGAGATGTTTGAGTTGGGCTACGAAGCCTACTTCTTTGGCAGGGGAGTCTGTTTGATTGAGTGGGCTTCCCTGATTGAGGGCCTCCTTCCTGAGGATTGCCAAACCATTCAGATTAAAAAGGATTTAGAAAAGGGATTTGACTACCGAAAGATTCAGATGGTAGATGGAATTTCTTTGTTAGGAGATGGATTAGAGTGAAAATTTTAGGAATAGACAGCTCTGGCCTAGTGGCTACCGTAGCTCTTTTGGACCAGGATATTTTGGTGGGAGAGTACACCATTCACAACAAAAAGACTCATTCCCAGACCCTGCTGCCTATGATCGATACCATGTTGCAGATGGCGGATGTGGCAGTGGAGGAACTAGATGCCCTGGCGGTGTCGGCGGGACCCGGGTCTTTTACAGGACTTCGCATTGGAGCATCTACAGCCAAGGGCCTGGCCCAGGGCTTAAATATTCCCATTGTGGCAGTGCCAAGTTTAGAGGGCCTTGCCTACAACCTTCAGGGAGTGGACAGCCTGGTGGTTCCAATGATGGACGCCAGGAGGAAGCAGGCCTACTACGGAATATACCGGGTCAAGGAAGATTGTCCAGAGGTTTTGGTCGATCAGACAGCGGGACCCATTGAAGAGGTGATTGAGAAGGTGAACCAGTTGGGACAACCTTGCATTTTCCTGGGAGATGGATGTCCTGTTTTTCGCCAGACCATAGAGGAAGAGGTAGAGGTTCCTTTTCAGTGGGCAGCAGACAGTGTCCGCTATCAAAAAGCGGCTTCCGTGGCGGCTCTTGGAAAACTTTATCTGGCCCAGGGAAAGGGCATGGCGGCAGGAGATTTTGCCCCGGTTTACTTGCGACTTTCCCAGGCGGAGAGAGAGCGGATGGAAAAGAAGAAATAAGCAGATTTTACGGCGCCTTAGGGCGTCGTTGCTTTGTTGAAAATATAAAAAAAATATGATATAATGTCTCCAAATGGATGCTAGGAGGATTTTGCCGTGTTGGATGTATGCCTGCTGGGAACCAGCGGTATGATGCCGCTGCCAAGGAGAGCGCTAACGGCCCTTATGACACGCTACAATGGAAGCAGTCTTTTGATTGATTGTGGCGAGGGAACCCAGGTCAGCATTCGTGAACAGGGATGGAGCATGCATGATATTGATCTTTTGTGCATCACTCATACTCATGGAGACCATGTCAGTGGCCTGCCGGGGCTCTTGATGTCCATGGGAAATTCCGACCGGAAGGAGCCCCTGCGAATCGTTGGACCCAAAGGAGTTAGGAGAGTTGTGGAAGCACTGAGGATTATAGCCCCAGGACTTCCCTTTGAATTAGAAATCGAAGAATTGACCGAGCCTGTCTGCCAGATTCAGGGCAAGGGGTTTGTGGTCAATGCCTTTCGCGTCAATCACACAGTGCCATGCTACGGTTACAGTCAGGTGATTGAGAGAACGGGCAGATTTGATGTGGAGAGGGCCAAGGCCCAGGACATTCCACTTGCTTTTTGGAGCCGCCTGCAAAAGGGTGAGACCATAGAGGAAAATGGAAAAATTTACACCCCAGATATGGTTTTGGGGGGAGACCGCAAGGGTCTAAAGGTGACCTATTGTACAGACACCAGACCACTTCCAATCATTGCCGAACAGGCAAAGGGGTCAGACCTATTTATTTGCGAAGGCATGTACGGGGAACCGGATATGCAGAAGAAAGCCAAGGAAAAGAAGCATATGATGTTTGCAGAGGCAGCACAGCTGGCCAAGCAGGCAGAGGTGGGAGAATTGTGGTTGACTCATTTTTCCCCATCCCTTATTCGACCAGATTTGTTTTTGGATGAAGCAAGGAAGATTTTTCCAAAGACCAAGCCGGGCAAGGACCGCAAGACAGTAGAATTAAATTTTGAAGAAGAATAGGGATAAAATAACCTAAGGAGAGGAGGGAACTGCATGAAGACCATTAGTGATAAAACCAGAAAAAATATTGTCGGTTTTTCTTTTATCATGTGTCTGATTGTTATTGGCAGTATGGCTGTCTACTATCAGTACATGAAGAGACAGAGACTTGATGCTGCAGTTCAAACTCCGACCACCGAGGTGGAAAAACTGATTGCCAAGGATTTGAATCAGGGTTATCCAGAAACTCCAACAGAGGTTATGAAGTTGTGGGGGCGATTGAACCAGTGCATGTACAATACCACCCTGACGGAAGAGGAAGACGAGGCTCTGTTTAAGCAGTTGCGCCTTATGTACAGCAAGGATTTGATTGCGGAGAACGCGGAGGAGACTCACCGAAGCAGCCTGAAATCCGAGCTCACCAGTTTTAAGGATGAAAAGAAAAAGATTGTCAGTTACTCCGCTGAGACGGGAACGGCAGTTCAGTATAAGACCATTAATGAGAGAGAATGTGCCTATATCACTATTTCTTATTTCATTAACGAGAACCGCAACTACTCCAAGTCCTTCCAGGATTTTATCCTGGTCAAGGAAGGCGGGAAGTGGAAGATTCTCGGCTTTAAGGCCAAGAGTCAGGCAAGCAGCAGCAAGGAAGAGGCTGCATCCAATACGACGAGTTAACAAAGAGGTAGGATTTTGGATAAGAAAGATATAACAGTTTTGGCAATTGAGAGTTCATGTGACGAGACAGCGGCAGCGGTAGTGGTAAACGGCCGACAGGTTTTGTCCAATATTATTTCCTCTCAGATCGACATTCACAAACTTTATGGTGGTGTCGTTCCAGAGATTGCCTCTCGTAAACATATTGAAAAAGTGAATCAGGTAATTGAGGAAGCTCTTACCGAGTCGGGCAAGACCCTTCAAGAGGTGGATGCTATTTGTGTCACCTACGGACCTGGATTGGTGGGAGCTTTATTGGTAGGAGTTGGCGCCGCCAAGGCTTTGGCCTATGCCAGCCACAAGCCACTGGTGGGGGTTCATCACATTGAGGGACACATCTCTGCCAACTACATCGAGAATCTGGATTTAGAGCCGCCATTTCTCTGCCTGGTGGCATCCGGCGGTCACAGTCACTTAGTGATTGTGAGAGATTATGGAGACTATGAGATTTTGGGAAGAACCAGAGATGATGCGGCTGGGGAAGCTTTTGACAAGGTGGCCAGAGCCATCGGCCTCGGATACCCGGGTGGCCCCAAAATCGACAAGTTGTCCAAGGAGGGAAATCCTGACGCCATTGATTTTCCTCAGGCTTCTATTGACGGAGCACCTTATGACTTTAGCTTTTCCGGTGTCAAGTCGGCAGTTTTGAATTACATCAACGGATGTAAAATGAAAAATATCCCTTATCAGGAGGCGGACATTGCCGCATCCTTCCAAAAAGCAGTAGTAGGTGTTTTGGTGGATCATACCATGAAGGCGGCCAAAGACTATGGCATTCACAAAGTTGCCATTGCCGGAGGTGTGGCCTGTAATTCTGGTCTTCGACAGGCTATGGAGGATGCTTGCCAAAGAAGGAATTACAAATTCTACCGTCCGAGTCCGATTCTTTGTACGGACAATGCGGCTATGATTGGGGCAGCAGGCTACTACGATTATATGAAGGGGATTCGCCACGGCTGGGATTTGAACGCAGTTCCAGGTCTCAAGCTGGGCCAATAATACTAGTGAAAAGTGTCTTTAGGCACTTCACATAAAATATTAAGAAAGGGGATATAAGTGCGGAAGTACTTATAAAAGAGAGATTATGAAATGTAACATGTGTG
>JAILSA010000050.1 GCA_024697885.1 Eubacterium sp.
TAACTCCTTCAAATGAGGTGTCACAACCGTAGAGGCAGGAATCTTATCCTTATAGAAGGAAGCCAGGTAAATGCCGTCCCCATCTAGAACCAGAGGTTTTTCCCCTCGAATCAAAACCGACTTAATGGCATCTTCTGCCCCCTGACTGCGTCCAAGGCCCGGGCCGGCCACAATGACATCTGCCCATTTCATGGCATCCTCGATTTCATCCCAGGTGCAAAATAGGGCTTCCGGCAGGGCACTCAAAACCGACTGGCGGTTGCACTCTGGTGTGCAGACCTTAACGAGGCCAGCTCCTGCAGAGTAGGCAGCCTTGGCCGCCAAGAAGCAGGCTCCTGACATATTTTCACTGCCTGCCACCACAAGGACCTTGCCATAAGAACCCTTGTTGGAATAATTCTTGCGGCTAGGCAAGAGGCAAGGCAGGTCTTCTAACTCATAGTGGTAGGCACTAGAAGAACACTCTGAAAGACTCTTCCTGGGAAAACCAATATTTGCCACTACAATCTCACCTGCGTATTCACATCCCGGATAAAAAATAAGTCCCAGCTTATTTACTCCAAAGGTCACCGTCATATCTGCCTGAACCGCTGTGCCCATAACCGCACCGGTGGCAGAGTTAATTCCCGACGGGATATCCAGAGAAATCACTGGGGTGTCGTGCTCATTCATCCAATTAATAATCTGGGCCTGAACTCCCTCCACATCCTTGGAGAGGCCAATGCCAAAAAGTCCGTCCACAATCAGGTCGTAGTGGTTGTTGAGCATATCCTGCAAATCCACATTTGGCACCTGACAGTTGTTGGCGATTTCCATCTGTTTTTTCTGTTCCTCGGACATTTTTTCACTGTCTCCCACATTCATGAGGCAGACCTGATAACCCTCTTCTTGAAGAATTCTGGCAGCAGCCACCGCATCTCCCCCATTGTTGCCTGTGCCGGCCACAAAAAGAATGGCGTCCTCCCTGTCAAAACGCTCCATAATAATGGAGGCTACTGTCATAGCCGCCTTCTCCATCAAAACCATACCTGGAATTCCCATAGTCTCAATGGCATGACGATCTACATTTTTTGCTTCTTCCCCTGTGTACAAGTATCTCATAACTCATCCCTCCACTCTAATTCCCACTGCAAAGGCGGTAGCAAGTTCCTTCGTCGTTGTAATGGAAATTTTAATTTCATCAATTCCGAGTTCCTTTGCCTTGTCAAGGGCACTTCCCTGTAGGACCACATAGGGTTGTCCGTTGGGGTGTCTAAGGATTTCAATGTCCCCTGCCCGAATGCCTGTAAAGCCAGTGCCAAACACCTTGACCACTGCCTCCTTGCCGGCAAAATCCGAAGCTGCCCGCTTTCTCTTGGGGTCCATTTGCTCCCGCTCTCTTTCCGAAAAAATCTTATGAAAAAAATGCTCCTTTTCACAGGCCTTTATCACTCTGGAAATTTCAACAGAATCCACACCGATTCCCACCAGCATAAATCTCTACCTCACTTGTCCGCAGGATTAAGAATCCTGGGATACATTAACAATATTGTAAGAAAGTCGCATCAAGCTCTCTGCCAAGTGAACATTTTCCACCGGAATATTGTCCGGAAGATTTAAGTCCGTAGCGGCAAAATTCCAGAATGCCCGCACACCCATTTTTACCAGGTCTGCCGCCACCTCTGGTGCCTTTGCCTTTGGCAGTGTCAGGGCTGCAATGTCCACCTGGTGGCTGGCCACATAGGATTCTAAATCCTTCATGTCTAAGACCTCCACCTTGCCGGCCATATTGCCCACTTTGTCTGGATTGATGTCAAAAATAGCCGAAACCAAAAAACCTCTTTTCTCAAAGCCAGCATAGTTGGCCAGAGCCTGTCCTAAGTTTCCCGCTCCGATAATAATCACTTGATAGGACTGGTCCAGCCCCAAAATCTTGCCAATCTCCTCACGAAGAACTGCCACGTTGTAGCCGTATCCCTGCTGACCAAAGCCGCCGAAGTTATTGAAATCCTGACGGATTTGAGAGGCAGTTACGTTCATCTTTTGGCTGAGTTCCTGGGAGGAAATGCGCTCCGTCCCTCCCTCAAGCAATTCACTTAAATATCTATAATAGCGAGGTAATCGTTTAATCACTGCGGAAGATATTTTCTTCTCCATGGGTTAAAGTCCTCCATCTCTAAATCTTATACTCTAATTATACTTAACTGTTAAATTATTGTCAAACTAAAGGGGCCTCCTTAAAGTTGCTTTTTTTTCAAAAATGTAATAAGATTATGCACATATAAAATGAGACTTCCGGGAGGCTATTATGATACTTGCATGCAACCATATTTCCATGACCTTTGGGGAAAAGGTACTCTTCTCCGACGGCTCCTTTCATATTAATGACCACGAGCGCGTGGCTATTGTAGGTGCCAACGGCACAGGTAAAACCAGCCTTTTGCGCATTATTGTGGGAGAATACGATGCGGACTGCGGAGAGATCACCAAGGCAAAGGACACAAGTCTTGGCTACCTGCCCCAGCAGCAAGGTTACCACTCAGACAAAACCATTTATCAGGAACTTTTGGCTGTCAAGTCGGACATCATAGCCTTAGACCAGCAAATCCACGACCTAGAGGCCCAAATGGAGGGCCTAGAGGGGGAAGACTTAGAACAGGTCCTAAAGCAGTACAACCGCCTACAGACCACTTTTGAACACGGGGAGGGCTACACCTACAAGAGCAAGGTCCTAGGTGTCATAAACGGACTGGGCTTTGGGGGAGAAGCCATGCACCAGGTCATTAACAACCTGTCCGGTGGCCAAAAGACCAGGGTGGCTCTTGGCAAACTCCTTCTCATGGAGCCGGACCTCTTGATCTTAGATGAGCCCACTAACCACCTGGATATGGAATCCATCAAGTGGTTAGAAAACTACTTGTCCTCCTACAAGGGAGCTGTTTTGGTCGTCTCCCACGACCGCTATTTTCTCGACCGTATTGCGGACAAAATCGTGGAGATTGACCAGGGCAAAATAAACGTCTTCCAGGGCAACTACACAAGCTATGCCGAGAAAAAGGCCAAGCTCCGCGAGGTCCTGATTCACCAATACTACAACCAGCAGGCGGAAATCAAGCACCAGGAACAGGTCATCCAAAA
>JAILSA010000058.1 GCA_024697885.1 Eubacterium sp.
ATTTGGATACTCTTCGTAATTGTAAGCCACCTCTGATTCAATGTAGGTATTGGCCGCCTTGGCCTTATCCACATAATCTGTCACATTGGTCTTGTCAATGTTGTTGAGATTAAATCCTGAGTAGAGAAGGTTGCCCTCCCACTTAAATGGTCCCTCCGGACTTTTGGCAGTCGCATAGGCAATGGTGGATGTGTTAAAAGTAGAGGTGGTACAGAAGTACATATAGTAGAGACCTCTCTTCTCACTGTAGCATACATCCGGTGCCCAAAGACGGCAACCGCCCTCTCCATCTGTTGGCACTACACTTGTATTTTTTCCCGTAAAGGAAAATGCCTGCTCTCTGGTGTCAAAGAGCTTACCGTAAACTGGATTTGCCGCATCATAGCCGTTGGAAGGAATAAAATCATCTCCCATAATAGGTTTCCACTTTTTCAAGTCCTCGGAAACGGCCGCAGACATGTGGGAACCGTAAATATAGTATTTTCCATCAGCTTCCAACACAGATGGGTCGTGGACAGAAACTCCTGAGGATGCCAGACCTTCTTCGATTCCATCATAGGATACGGAAAAATCTGTAGGCACCTGGGATGAAGATTCCTCTGATGTCTCTGTAGCTGACTGCCCACATCCCACCAGCAGGACAGACGCTGTGCAAATCGCAACTAATTTTTTAAATTTTTTGTTCATACTAAACCTCCATTATACATATACCATTCAACTCAAAATTATAGCAAATCCACTATGATTATTCAAGTGTTCTCTCCCCAACAAAAAAGGGCGCATCCGCGATACGCCCCTGCAAAATCTCACTTTATTCTCAAAATTAGAGTCTCTTCAGATACTCTCCGGTTCTGGTATCGATCTGAATCTTATCTCCCTGGTTTACGAAGATAGGTACTGCAACCTGTGCACCTGTCTCAACAGTAGCTGGCTTAGTTACATTGGTAGCTGTATCGCCCTTAACACCAGGCTCAGTCTCTGTAACCTCAAGCTCTGCAAACATAGGTGGCTCAATAGCGAAGATATCTCCCTGGTAGGAAACCATCTTTACGCTGTCATTTTCCTTAACGAATTTCATGGAATCGCCAACCTTGTCCTCAGTCAAAGCTACCTGATCATAAGTCTCCATATCCATGAAGTTGTACATGTCGCCATCTTTGTACAAGTACTGCATCTCTTTTTTATCAATATGTGCCTGTGGATATTTCTCTGTAGGACGGAATGTCTTCTCTACAACTCCACCGTCAACAACATTTTTTAATTTAGTACGAACAAAAGCTGCTCCCTTGCCCGGTTTTACATGCTGGAATTCGATAATCTGATAAACAGTTCCATCAATCTCTACTGTCAATCCATTTCTGAAATCTCCTGCTGATACCATAATTTCCTCACTTTCCGTCGACAGAGCGACTCAAAATTCATAAAAACCTTTTTCTATTATAGGTTAATTAAGAAGTTTTTTCAAGTATTTCTTTTGCGATTTCCTCAAGTTCCCTGCCATCTGTCTTCACCCTTACAGTAGCCGCCTTCTTGTAAAAGGGCAGGCGCTTGTCCATAAGGCTTCGAATGAATTCCACATTCATATTTCCCTGTAAAATAGGTCGGTTGTCGCTGTCCTTCACTCGCTCATAAATGGTCTCGGGCTCCGCCTCAAGCCAAACCACCTGGCCCATGGCCTTGAGCTTGCGTCGGTTGATTTCCCTCAGGGCCATTCCCCCGCCACAGGATACAATGGCAGGTGGCAGGTCCGCCAAGTCATCGATCATAGCTGTCTCAAGCTGGCGAAAATGCTCCTCTCCCTGGTCCTTGAAAATCTGGGATATGGTCTTGCCCTCCGCCTCTTCAATCCAGGCATCTGTGTCGATTTCCTCTCGCCCTGTCATCTCCTTCAAAGTCAGGGATATGGTGGATTTGCCCACACCCATAAAGCCTACCAGACAAATATGCTTGTTGCCCTTGTAAATTTTATCAAAGCAAGATACCATCTCCCGGTAGTCCACCTGACCTGGAGCCGACTCCTGGTCATAGCTGGCAAAAGAGACCAAAGAACCATAAAGTCCCCCGTAGAGACGGGACATTTGGCCCAATTCTCCCATGGACATGGTAATCAGTGGAAAGTCAGGAAAATCTTCCTTCATCCTGCCAGTGGCATCTAAAAGCCTGTTTACATCCTCTAAGGTCTTAGGCATGTAGGCGCACTTGCCCACATCCATTCCCAGGTCCATGGCTTTTTTGAGACGCTTATAAATCTCCTCCTCCGTCTCTGTCTCCTGGAAATTGTGGTAGGAGCCAATGAGCTTGGCCTTTCTCTCAGCCTTGCCCTCATGCAATTCCTCCGGGGCCCTCTCTAACTCCACATCTATGTAATCCGCATCTCCCTTGGCCAAAAGGTCCAAAACTAACTTATGGTAGTCAAACCTACCTCCATTGGCCTGACCTCCCTCCGCCTGGGTTCTCAGGGTACAAATCAGCTCCTTGTCCCCCAAAATCTTCTTGAGTTCACAGGCCAGGTCAGGAATCTCCCTCTCATATCCGGCAAAAAAATCCATTCGCCACTCCACCATCTGAACTGGCAAATCTTTCATTTTTCTAGCCGTCTCCGTAATCTCATCTCGCAAGTTACCCACTATAGGCAAACAAATTTTAGGTCGCTGTAACATGCCTAATTAACCTCCACTTCTATTAATTCCTTAGGGGAATGGGCCAAATTCTCGCAGCCATCCTCCGTAATCACAACCAAATCCTCAATGCGGACGCCTCCTAGGCCCTCCACATAGATGCCAGGCTCCACAGAAACCACCATGCCCGGCAAAATCACAGCCTCTTCCCTTGGGGAAAAATTAGGGTTCTCGTGAATTTCAAGGCCCACAGAATGGCCCAGTGAGTGACCAAAATACTGGCCGTAACCCGCCTCTTCAATCACATCTCTCGCCAGGGCATCAATTTCACATCCCGTCATGCCCGGAGTAATATTGTCCAGGGCCGTCTGCTGGGCTCTGGCCACAATCTCATAAATATTTCTCAGTTCCTCAGAGGCCCTGCCAATACTAATGGTCCTGGTCATATCAGAGCAGTATCCCTGATAGATGCAGCCAAAATCCATGGTCAGAAAATCTCCCTCTTCCAGCCTTCTGTCTGTGGGAATGGCATGGGGCATGGCTGTGTGAGGTCCCGAGGCCGCAATGGTATCAAAGCTCAGGCCCTCTGCCCCCTCTTCCTTCATGTAAAACTCCAGCCAGGCGGCAACTTCCTTTTCCGTCATTCCCACCTGGATCTTTTTGAGAATTTTGGAAAAAGCCCGGTCTCCAATGGCCTCAGCCTGACGAATCCGTTCAATTTCTTCTGGACTTTTTACCTGGCGCAGTTCGCTAAGTCCCCTGCCCAGAGCCCTTAGGTCTAAATCTCCCACGGCCTCCTTTAATTTCTCCCATTCAGCCACTGTCATAGAGAGGTCCTCAAAACCTAAACTCCCTGCCCCATCCTTTTTCAGGGCCTCCTGCAAAAAAGAAAAATAGGATTTTGAATTCCAACAAAGGATTTCAAAATCCGGACTCTCCGCCTTGGCAGCCACTGTATAGCGACTGTCTGTCACAATCAGTCGCTGTTTTTTGGATATATATACATAGCCCTCCCCCTGAAAACCAGATAGGTATCTCATGTTAGCTGGGGAGGTTAAAAGCAGGGCATCTACCTTGTAATCTTTGAGTACCTTTTTTGTCTTCTCTTGGATTTCCATTTTTTCTGCTTCCTTTCCTCACGTTTTTTCTCTCGATATTCCTTTAAAACCAAACGCTCTAATTGCCTCTTGAGAACAATTTGAATTTCCTCTCTCTCGTTAATTGGCTTTACCAGGAAATTCTTCAGGCCAATTCTCTTGGCTCCAAAAATATCTGTAAAGAGCTGGTCTCCTACAAAAAGAGTATTTTCCGGCCTGGTATTCATTAATTCCATGGCATAGTAATAGCTTTTCTTGGCTGGTTTGTGGGCATTAAAAACTGTATGGACCCCAATTTCCTGGTTAAAGGTCCTCACCCTCTTTTTTTTGTTGTTGGAAATAAGACAGCACTCAAAACCGATTTTTCGAAGTTTTTCAAAAAGCTCCTTGGCCTGGGCACTGGCCTCCCTGCCGTGTTCCACCAGGGTGTTGTCAATGTCAAAAAGAATTCCCCGATAACCCTCATCATACAATTTTTGATAGTCAATGGCATAGGTAGAAACCACTGTCTGGTCTGGAAAATATTTTTCAAACATAGCTTATTTCTGTCCTCCAATAGATTCTAGGTGTATGATAAACTGCTCTGCCACACGGCCAGAATAGCCTCCGTTTCGAAGACTCCACGCATTGGCCTGAAGGAGCAGGTCTTCCTTGGACAAATTAATCTTGTCATTTGCCTCGGCCAAGCCGAGAACGATTTCCTCAAATTCCTTTTTCATAGGCTTGTTAAAGTTAATAGACAGGCCAAAGCGCGCCACCAGGGACAACTTCTCCTGCATAGTGTCTGACCTGTGAAGCTCATCCTGAGACATATCAGACCGGTCGCTCCAGGTCTCTCGAATCAGGTGTCTGCGATTGGAGGTGGCATAGATCAGCACATTGTCCGGCCGGATTTCCATGCCTCCCTCAATGACAGCCTTTAGGTACTTGTACTCAATCTCAAATTCCTCAAAGGACAGGTCATCCATATAAATAATGAACTTGTAATTCCTATTTTTTACCTGGTCCAAAATCTTTGACAGGTCCTGGAACTGGTGCTTATAAATCTCAATCAGGCGAAGTCCCTTGTCGTAATAGCGGTTCAAAATCGCCTTAATACAGGTGGATTTGCCTGTGCCGCTGTCTCCAAAGAGCAGGCAGTTGTTGGCCTTTCTTCCCTCCACAAAGGCCTCTGTGTTCTCCACCAACATATTCTTTTGCATATCGTAGCCAATCAGGTGGTCTAAACTCACCTCGCTGGTGTTGGTAATTGGCTCTAGAACCATTTCCTCTCCCTGGTGAGTCACGCGGAAGGCCTTGTTGAGGCCGAACTTGCCCACGCCATAGCGCTGGTAAAACTGACAGATCACATCAAAAAAGTCCGCTCCGTCCTTGGCCTTTTCCAACTCCTCCACCAATTCCCTTACCTTGGCGCTCACACTCTTGTTGTAGGTGTTTTCCGCCTTGGCCATGGAGTGGTAGTTGGTCAAAATGCTAAAGCACTCAATGCCAAGTTTTTCCTCCACTGAAGAAAAATCGTAGTGGAACATATCATAAAACCAGTCCATGTCCTGGTCCACAATTTTGTTTACCGATGCCCCCTGGGCCCGACCCACCTTCTCGCAAATCATGCTGAAGGGATTTTCGTCTGTGGCCATAAGGTAGGCAATATAGGACTGCCATAGATTTTTGTCAAAGCCATACTTGGTGGCAATATCCAAGATTTTGTAGATTTGGTCATAGAGCTCGCTAATCAGCTCGTCTCCATTCTCACTGTTGCCCTTCTCCACCAGGCGGCGAATCACATCGGCAATCTGGCGCAGGGGCTCATAGTCCCCATTTTTCTTTCCGTACATAATCAAACGGTTAATGGCATAATACATGGCAGTTCCTCCTTTTTTACATCTGATCTAAGGCGATACACTCCACCTGTGGCAGGTTTTCCTGGCTCTGGAGGTAGTCCTTAAAGTCCTTGGAAAATCCCTTTTTTGCAAACAGGTAAAGGTAGTCCACAGAATCACTCACCTGCTTTCCATCTTCTAAAAGGGTCTCAAAGTCCTGGCGGTCAAAGGCTTCCTGAGACCACTTACAGGTTCCTAGGAGGATTTTTCCCTGGCTGTTAGAGGCCGCTATAGGAATCAAACCGGTCTTTCCATACATGCTGGCCAGGCTGTCAAACTTGTCTGGCAGACGGTTAAACTGGTTCATAAGCTGCATCATCTCCAGGCAGATTCCCCGGTAGGTCTGGGCGCACAAGTCCTCCAGGCCCTCCCTTAGATAGGTCTCATAAAAGTCCTCTGGATCTAACCACTCCGCCTCTGTAAGATTTGGATAAATCAGCTTGTAATAAAAATGAAGCAGCTTGTCTGTAATACAATACAGGCCCTTCATTACCATAAACTTTTTCTCCGGCTCAAAGGAAGATATTTTGCCCGCCACACCCATCTGAATCAGGTGCTTGATGTAGACAGAAATCTTGGCCCTGCTAAAGCCCGTTCTGGCATAGAGGTAATTTAGCTTTGGCCGGTCCTCTCCTAGAACAGATAAAATGGTATTGTAATAAGGCAACTCTCTCAGACTTGTTTTCAAAAAGCGGTTGGCCTCCCGGCGGAGCTTGCCCCCAGGCGCCAAAAAGAGATCCTTAATGTTTTCCTTGTAGCTTTTATTTAAATCCCACAAATCCAGGTAGGCTGGCACGCCTCCTAAAACTGCATAGATCTTGAGGCAATCCTCTGTGCTAACTCCCGGAAAACGGTCTGTCATCTCCATAAAACTAAATTCCTTTAGCTCTAGGGAAAGGCTTATTTGAGATTCAAAATCCCCCATATCCTTGGCCATGGAGGTCTTTACCCAGTGGGTCTGGGATGAAATCAAAAGAACCATGACCCGGTCCGGTGGCAGACTGTCATAATAGGCCTGTAAATCGGCAAAAAAGCTCTTGTTGGCCTTTTGCATCTGGTCAAATTCGTCCAGGACCAGGCAGATTTTTCCCTGGCCGTGAATCAAATATTCTGCCAATTCCTCTTTTTTCTTTTCAAAATAAAATCCCTGTTCCTCTGGGGACAGCTCTCTTCCGTGATAGTATACGCAGATTTTGTCCTCTACCAGTCTTTTGATCAGGCTGGTTTTGCCCAGGCCCTCTCTTCCGTAAACCACCACGAGTGCATTTTTTCGACTGTGAAATTGTTTGTTCAAAAGAGCTAATTCCTTATCTCTACCAACGAACACAGCGTCACATCCTTCCTACATTCTGTCAGGTGCCTCAAATCCCAATAGTTCAATACACTGCTCCAAAACCTTGCGCACAAGGTTGATTAATCTCAAATATGAATTTCTCCGGTCCACATTTTCCTCCACCAAAATCTTGGTCTCGTGGTAAAAATGATTAAAGACCTCAGAGAGTTCATAGATATATTGACAGATTTTGTGTGGAGCCAATTCCTTATAAGCGGACTCAATGGCATCGGAAACCTTGCCCAGGGTCAGGTAGAGCTGGGTCTCACTCTGGCTTTCCGGTGGCAAAAGGGCCGCCTTTTCATCAAAGCTGTTGCCCTGGTCCAGATACTTCTGGAAGAGGGACTTAATTCTAACAATGGTATACAAAATATATGGTCCCGTATTTCCCTCGAAGGAGGAAAATCTCTCAATGTCAAAGATATAATCCTTGGAGGCCTGGTTTGACAAATCTCCGTATTTGAGGGCGGCAAGTCCCACCTTCTCAGAGATTTCTCTGGCCTCGTCCTCCTGGTAATCTCTGTTTTCCATCATTTTTTTGTAAACCTCATCGTTAATCATCTCGCGAAGAGCCTGAAGGCGGAGAACACCGCCATCTCTGGTCTTAAATGGCTTTCCGTCCTTTCCATTCATGGTTCCAAATCCAATAAATTCCAGGTCGATTTTTGGATCCACAATTCCGGTCTTTTTCACTACGCGAAAGACCTGGGTAAAGTGTAAGGACTGGCGCTTATCCGCCAAATAGATAATCTGGTCTGGCTGGAAGAGTTTTTCCCTCTCCACAATAGTAGCCAGGTCTGTGGTGGCATAGAGTGTGGCACCGTTGGACTTGACAATAATACATGGAGGCAATTCCTTCTTGTCTCC
>JAILSA010000129.1 GCA_024697885.1 Eubacterium sp.
AATGCCCTGAATATTCCCTATGCCGAGCTGGGAATGGCGGGGGGACTAGTGACCCTTGTCCTGGCCCTGATTTCCATTGGAGTGGCCTGGAAGGTGGCGGCAAAGGAGTATGAGGAGTCGGCAGTAAGAGCCAGAGAGTATTATCAAACCCTGGAGGAATTAAGGGAATTATACCAAGAAGAGCAGGAGGATAGTTTGCCATGATGATGACATTGCTTGTTCTAAAGAGCAAAATAAAAAATATCTACGAAAAGCACTATCTTTTGGCCCGGGGAGCCATTAAGTTTTGCCTGCTTTTGGTCTCACTCCTTCTTTTGCGGGGAGAGATGAATTACTTTGAACCCCTAAATAACAATTGGCTTGTGATTGGTTTGGCCCTCTTGTGCGCCATCACTCCAGATGTGATTTCTAATATTACAGTGATTTCGGTTATTGGCATGGAGATTTTCCAGATTTCCACCATGATGACCGTTTGCTTTGGAGTGAGTCTGGTGGTCTACCTCCTACTTTTTTCCAAGATGGAAAAAAGGCAGTGCGAGGTGATTTTGGCCCTTCCTATTTTGTCTCTGATCAAAATGGGATATTTGGTACCCCTGGTGGCGGCTCTTTTTGTGTCACCTATTATGTTACCTGCCATTTTCCTTGGGCTTGTGTTACAATATGGAATAGAGGGAGCCAACAGCTATATGCTGGCACAGACCGGCAATCTAGATGAGGGTCAGGTTTTAAATTCCCTCCACTATTTAATCGATTATATCCTTCAAAACAAAGAATTTTGGGTAATTTTGGCAGCCTATATCGTATCCTTTGTCTGCATCTATTTTGTGCGAAAGGGAAAATACAAGGGGGCATCCCAGATTGGTATTTTGGTGGGTTCCATTCTCTTTTTGACAGTGACCCTGATTTGCAATATCCTCATGGAATTGCAAATGGATATTTTGCCATTTACCCTGAGAGTTCTAGTTGCCATGGCCATAGCCTATATTGTGCAGTTTTTCCGCATGACCTTAGATTATCACGGCACCCAGAAACTTCAGTTTGAGGACGATGAATACTATTATTATGTGACAGCTGTTCCTAAATTTAAGGTGGCAGTTGTGGACAAGACGGTGACAAGAATTGTTTCCGAGGAGGAAGAAGACATTCCTACAGACCTCAGGTCAGAGCTTGAAAAGGCCATTGAAGAGGAAATGAGTGAAAAGGAAAATATAGACGAATAGGAGAGTGCGGATGGAAGCAATTATCAGTTTTTTTAAAAATTATGTGGCATGGCTGACGATGCCAGAATTGACTCTGATTGATATTTTGGAAATCATCATTATTGCCTATGCCTTCTATCATATTATTTTGTGGATTAAGGATACCCGCGCCTGGACCCTCTTAAAGGGTATGATTCTTTTGGGCCTGATTTTTATTGTGGCTGTAGTCTTGGAGATGAATGTAGTCCTATGGGTCTTCAAAAACGCTATGGTGGTGGGAATCATGGCTCTGATTGTCATTTTCCAGCCAGAACTTAGAAATGCCCTAGAGCAGTTGGGCCGAAAGAATATTTTGGGGTCTATTGCCTCTTTTGACAGTCAGAAATCCAAGAACGAGAGATATGCCAACAAGGCAATTCAAAATATTGTAAAGTCAGTCTACGACATGGCCAAGGAAAAGACAGGAGCCCTGATTGTTGTGGAAAAAACCATTAATCTCAAGGAATGCGAGAAGACGGGAATTATTTTGAATGCAGAGATTTCAAGTCAGCTTTTGACTAATATTTTTGAACACAATACCCCTCTTCACGACGGGGCTGTCCTTCTTCGAAACAACAAAATCGTAGCAGCCACCTGTTATCTGCCTCTGTCTGAGAATATGGAACTCAGCAAGGAACTTGGCACAAGACACAGGGCTGCCCTGGGAATCAGTGAGATATCGGATTCCATGACTATTGTGGTATCAGAGGAGACAGGTTATGTGTCCATAGCCAAGGACGGTAAACTCTATCGCCATGTGGACGCAGATACCCTAGAACTTCGCCTTCGCCAAATTGCCAAGAAAACTTCAGATGAGAACAGGCGCAAATGGTGGAATATTAAAAGTGAAAAGCGAGGTGAAGACCTTGAAAAATAATAAACTTGTAAAAAATATAGCTTTAAAAATTATTTCTCTTATAGTTGCCTTTGTTTTTTGGGTTGTCATTGTTAATGTAATCGACCCTATGACCGAGAAGGAATTCCAGGGAATCCCTGTATCTGTCCTGAATGAAAATGTAATTACCAACGCCAACCAGGTCTATGAAATCACCAGCGGTGACACGGTGGATTTGGTGGTGAGGGGCAAGAGAAGCTTTGTGGAGGGCTTGTCCAGTAAGGACTTTGAGGCCACAGCGGACTTGAGTGAATTGTCCAAGGTAAATGCTGTTACCATTAATGTAGAGCTGAAAAAAATCACCGACAGCGACTATGAAATTGACACCAACAATGCGGTGATGAAATTAAATCTTGAGGAGAGGGTCTCCGGAAAGTTCAAGGTGGAGATAGAGAGCCAGGGAACACTGAGTGAGAACTATGAGATCGGTGAGATGGTGGCCAAGCCAAACATCCTTGAGGTCTCCTGTGGTAAATCCAAATTTAACAAGATTGACCATGTGGCAGTTATTGTCAATTTGGATGGGGAGAGCGAGGACTTTGAACAGGATTACAGCCCTGTCATCTATGACAAAAATGGAGATATTATTGACAGCACGGATGTGACCTACAGCAGAGATTCGGTCAGCGTTTCCACCCAGGTTCTTTTGACCAAGGAATTGGATGTTAAGGTTAATGCCCTAGGTAAACCGGCATCTGGTTATCACCTTTTGGAGACGGATTTCCAGCCAGAGACCATAAAGGTTTCCGGATCCTCAAATGATTTGAAAAAATATTCCTCTATTACCATTCCTATTTCTATAGAAGGAGCTAAGGGAGCAGTGGAAAAAGAGGTGAGTGTAGAGGATTACCTGCCAAGTGGACTTTCCGTGGTGGGAGACAATAACACTGTAACAATTCGATGTGACATTGAAAAATCCGGCAAGAGGTCCTTTGTCCTCACAGCAGCCGACATTGCCGTAAAGAATCTTCCGGCCAACCACAACATTCAGTTTTCCGATGAGAACATGAAATGCCAGGTGATCCTGTCCGGCAAAAATAGCACCTTGAAAAAGCTGCAGATTACGGATTTAAATGCCAACATTGACCTGACCAACCTGGGAACTGGCCAGCACACGGTAGAAGTCCTGTTTGACCTGCCGTCGGGAGTTAAACTAAAGAAGGCAGTAACAGTAGATATCGTACTTATTTCTCAGGATGGAACAAGCACAGAGACCACAGCTACTAGTGCTCCAACCTCTATGCCTGAGGACACAAAGGAGCCATCGGCATCTCCGAAGGCCACGGAAAAATCCGAGGATGAAAAGGAAGAAGAAACTAAGGAATAAGAATTTAAGACATATAAAGAAGGAGTGAGATGCTTTGATCTCACTCCTTTTGCTTTGGGCCTTGGGACCCGTGTTTTAGTACTTTTACAGTGGAATATTTCCGTGTTTTTTCTTGACGGAATCGGTTGTTCTCTTGTCGGAGAGCATCATGATGTCGCCGTAAATTCTCTCTCTTGTGGCCTCTGGCTTAATCACCTCATCCACATAGCCGTGCATGGCGGCAATATCCGGGTTCATGAATTTTTCGTTGTACTCGTCGATGCGCTCCTGGCGGAAGATAGCCTTTTCCTCTGGTGTCATGGCTTTCATCTTCTTGCCGTAGAGAATATCTGCAGCGCCCTCAGCGCCCATAACGGCAATCTCTGCACTAGGCCATGCGTAGACAAAGTCGGAGCGAAGATGCTTACTGCTCATGGCAATATAGGCACCGCCGTAGGCCTTTCTGAGAATGACATTGATTTTAATGGTAGTTGCCTCGCTGTAGGCATAGAGAATCTTGGCACCGTGACGGATAATTCCCTTGTACTCCTGGTCTTTTCCTGGCAGGAAGCCTGGAACATCAGTCAGGGTAATCAGTGGCAGGTTAAAGGCGTCACAGAAGCGGATAAAGCGGGCAATCTTGTCGGAAGAGTCACAGTCCAAAACGCCGGCCATAAATTTTGGCTGGTCAGCAATGATACCGATGGCCACATCCTTGATTCGTCCAAATCCAATCACAGCATTTTGGGCAAATTCTTCTTGAACTTCAAGGAAGGAGCCCTCATCGACAATGCCGTTAATAACATCGTGAATGTCATAGCTCTGGTTGCTTTGTTCTGGAATTACATGGGCCAAATCCTCGTTGAATCTTACATTTTCATTGTAAGGGGTCATTCCTGGTTTGGTCTTGTGAATCATGCCATCCTCATAGCAAGGTGGGATAATATCGATCAGGGCCCGAACCTTGTCAAAGCACTCTTTTTCATTTGGCATGTGGAAGTGGCAAACTCCACTGGTGGAGGAGTGAACCTGAGCACCGCCTAGGGCCTTGGCTGTAATATCCTCGTTGGTAACGGTTTTGATTACGGCTGGACCTGTTACAAACATCTGACTGATATCGTCGATCATAAAGATAAAGTCTGTGATTCCAGGGGAGTATACGGCACCTCCTGCACAGTTTCCGGCAATAATGGAAATCTGTGGAATGTATCCAGATGCCAGAGTATTATAGTAGAAGATTTCACCGTAGCCAGCCAGGGCGTTTACACCCTCCTGAATACGGGCACCGCCGGAATCGTTAATTCCGATTACAGGACAACGGCACTCAATGGCCATCTTAATGGCATTGGCAATTTTGAAGCCATGCTGTTTTCCCAGGGTACCTCCGATTACAGTAAAATCTTCGGAATAAATAACTACTTTTTGTCCGTTAATGGTTCCGTATCCTGTGATTACACCGTCATAAGGAAATTGACCTTTTTTAATATTGAAGGCATCCTCAAGGTTGGTAATGCTAGAACCGATTTCACGGAAAGAATTTTCATCAAGGAGCATGCAAATTCTCTCTAAAGCATGGAGCTTACCGAGTTTGTGCTGCTTTTCCATGTTGTACATAGTATTTCCTCCTATTTTGTTCAAGGATTAAAGAAACCTTGAAATTCGGATTTGTTTTGTATTAAAACCTTTACTATCATACCATATGTGGGAATTATGTCAATATTACCAGGGGGAATATGTCAGTTACTTGTCACCATCTCCGTCTTAGAGGTTGACGAAACTTGTGGTGTAGTGATATAATCAAATGATTAAAAAAATAGAAGGATGGTTTTTTTAGAATGAAACAGTTTGTAGATAATTTTCGCAAGTATCTCTATTTAATGAGTCAGCTTGTGAAGAAGAATATCAAACTTAGATATCGTCGTTCCTATCTGGGAATGCTGTGGACCTTAATTGAGCCACTCCTAACCATGATAGTTTTAACCGTAGTCTTTGGAAGTATGCTGGGACGAAATAGCACGGATGCCTCTTTTGCAGGTGTGCCATTTCCTATTTATGTCCTGACTGGTCGTTTGCTGTATGCCTTTTTCTCGTCATCCACCAATGCGGCTATGAAATCCATTCGACAGAACGGAGCTATGATTAAGAAGGTATATGTTCCTAAGTATATATATCCATTCTCTGGAATTTTGGCCAATTTCTTAATCTTTTTGATTTCATTAATTGTGCTGGTAGGGGTAATGCTGTTCTTTATGGCTCGAGGAAGCTACGGAGCAGATATTAATGGATATATGTTTTTGGCAATTATTCCTTTGATCAATCTCTTTGTCCTAGCCCTGGGAGTGGGAATGATTTTGGCTACCCTGTGTGTATTCTTTAGAGATATTGAGTATCTCTGGAGCGTTATGCTGATGATGATTATGTATTGTAGTGCTATTTTCTACTTTGCAGATCACATGAGTGAGAAAACACAGATTATTGTAAAATTAAATCCTTTGTTTGGAATTATTCACAATTTCCGAAGAACTCTGTTTGGACACGGCATGGATATGACTCTCTTTGTTTACACCTCATGCTTTTCCATCGTGTCACTTCTCATCGGACTTTTTGTGTTCTATAAGAAGCAGGATGCTTTTATCCTGAATATTTAAGGAGGAAATAGACATGTCCAAGTTGGCCATGAAGGTGGATCACGTCAGCATGAGATTTAATCTCAGCTCTGAGAAAGTTGATAATATCAAAGAATACGTGATCAAAATGATAAAAAAGGAATTGATGTTTCAAGAGTTTTGGGCTCTTAGAGATATAAATTTTGAGGTAAAGAAGGGTGACCGTCTGGGAATCATGGGATTAAATGGTGCCGGAAAATCCACCCTCCTAAAAATCGTATCTGGTGTCTTAAAGGCAACAGAGGGAAGTGTTACAACCTACGGCAAAATCGCCCCACTTTTGGAGTTGGGTGCAGGTTTTGACAGGCAGTACACAGGAGCAGAGAATATTTACCTGTATGGAGCCATGTTGGGATACAGCAAGGAGTTCCTCCAGGAAAAATATAAAGAAATCGTTGAATTTTCCGAATTGGGGGACTTCATTAATGTACCAGTCAAAAATTATTCTTCTGGTATGAGGGCCCGTTTGGGATTTTCTGTGGCAACGGTGGTTGAGCCGGACATCCTGATTTTGGACGAGGTGCTCAGTGTTGGAGATGCTAGATTCCGCAGAAAATGCGAGAGGCGTGTCCAGGAAATGTTTGACAGCGGAGTTACAGTACTCTTTGTATCCCATTCCACATCCCAGGTTTTGCGCATGTGCAACAAGGGAATTTTATTGGAGCGTGGAAGGTTGATTGCCCAGGGAACTGCAGAGGATGTAGTTAGTTTTTACGAAGCCAAAATGGAAGAACAAGATTTAAGTGATGAAGAAGAATAATCTTTTAATATGGAGGAAAAAAACGTCATGAAAAAAGTTATTACTTATGGAACATTCGATTTGTTACATGTAGGCAATATTAACTTGCTCAGAAGAGCAAAGGCCTTAGGAGATTACCTGATTGTTGTCTGCTCATCCGACGAGTTTAATGCGGGCAAGGGCAAGAAGGCATATCATTCTTTTGAGGACCGCAAGCAGATTTTGGAGGCTATTCGTTATGTGGACGAGGTTTTGCCTGAGTACACCTGGGAGCAAAAAACTGACGATGTGGTAAACAACAACGTAGATGTTTTTGTTATGGGAGATGACTGGGAAGGAAAATTTGACTTCCTCAAGGATTACTGTGAGGTTGTATATCTTCCAAGAACAGAAGGTATTTCCACAACAAAGATTAAAAATGACTTGAACATGAAATAATATGATAAAAAAAATAGGCTATTACATTTTTTCTTTATTTTTTCACCTGTACCGCCTTTGGCCTGTAAATTCCAACAAGATTTTTCTCGTGGCCAGCCATGACCAGGGGCCTGAGGGCAACATAGGCCTGATGAAGGAATGGATTGAGGGGAAAAAAGAAAATTGTAAATTTGTATATTTAACCAGGGAGGACGGCATTAATCACCCCCTGAGATTTTTTGGAAAGCTGGCCTTTGACCTGGCTACTTCCTCTGTTATTTTTTTGGACAACAGCTTTATGCCTATGGCCTATACCCCCTTTGCCAAGGGAGTCAAGGTGGTTCAGCTCTGGCACGGCACAGGCACCATCAAGAAGTTTGGCCTAGACGCAGAGGAGGAAGAGGTCTGTCAGGTGGCCAAAAAAGGCAACCAGAGGATCACCCATTTGATTGTCAATGGACCCAGAACCAAGGACCAGTATCAGACCGCCTTTGGCCTGGCAGAAGAACGGATTTTCCAGGAGGGCCTGCCAAGGACAGATTTGATTCTGGATCGGGACAGGATGGGCCAGTTAGAAGAAAAGTTTTACCGGGAATATCCGGAGTACAGGGAGAAGAAAATCCTCCTCTATGCTCCGACCTTTCGGGACTCTCAGGTAGAGGACCCAAGGCTTGCCCTGGATTTGGAAAAATTTGTGAAAAAGATGAATGAGGACCAGGTTTTGTTTCTCCGCCTCCATCCCCATGTGGCAGACAACTTTAAGGAGCCTGTGGAGGAACTTTACGGGGGCAGGGTGGTCAATATGTCGGCCTACCCTGGGGTGGCTAGCCTCCTGCAGGTGGCAGACTGCCTGATTACAGACTATTCGTCTATTATGTTTGAATTTTATCTCTTGAAAAAGCCTGTTTTCTTTTTTGCCTATGACCTGGCGGAATTTGAGAAAGAGGGCAGGAGTTTTTACGAGGACTACAGACAATTTGTGCCCGGCCCCGTTTGCCTGAATCAGGAGGAACTGGTGGAAGCTATGGAAGATTACAAGTGGGATGAGGCCCGCTGGCAAGCCTTCTGCCAGGACAATTATAAATATTTGGATACGGGAGCCAGAGACAGAGTTTTTTCATTGATTTTTAAGTAGAAGTAGTTTATAATGTCACAGGACTCTAAGGAGAGCCTTGAATAAATAATTGGAGGTTTAAGGTGAAAAATTTATTGAGTAGAAAATTAAGTTTTGTCTTTTTGATTATACAGCTGCTTGCATCTGTAGTACTGGTTGCATTGGCAGTTTACACCGGTATGATTCCGGACAGGTATATTGCGGCTATTATTGTGGTGGAGGCTGTTTTGTTGATTTATCAGTTCTTGGCCCAGATGGCCAATTCTAGTTATGTAATGGGACGAATACTCTGTATTTGTTTTTGTGCCTTTTATCTGGGAGGCTCCTATTATATTTACGATTCCTATGCAGCAGTAGAGGATATCGGAGGAGCAGAGACCAAAATCGACATTATTTCCTTCTATGTATTGAAGGATGATCCGGCCCAGAGCATTGACGATGCCAAGGAATATACCTTTGGTATTTTGGGCGTGCAGGACCGTGAGAACACAAATAAGGCAATCGCTCAGGCCAATGCAGATCTTGGAACTACCATAAAGACAGTAGAGTATGAGGACGTTTCCACTCTGGTAGATGCCCTTTATGCCAAGGAGGTTCAGGTTATTATCTTCAACCAGTCCTTCTTA